>CACYBU010000119.1 GCA_902772665.1 uncultured Methanobrevibacter sp.
AAGTAATACAAAATTTTATAGTGTGATATGATGAATAATACAGATATGTTAATTCTTTTTTTAATAACATTATGTGCTACAATATTCTTCACATGGTACATTAAAAGAATATTGGTAAAGGCAAGGATAGCGGATAATCCTATAGTAAGTGAACATAGGCATAAAAGCGGAACTCCTACAATGGGAGGAATAGCATTCCTATTTACAATTTCCCTACTTATTGCACTATATTATAAAAATACACCAATATTAATTGTATCATTCATCATGGTTGCCGGAGGAATTGTGGGTCTGGTCGATGATTTAATCGGACTTAAAGTCAAGGAAGTTCAAAATATTGTCGTAAACACTTCAAATGAAAACATTACATTGGGAAGGCTTGAAGTTGAACCCGGTGAGGAAGTTCGTGTTGCAACTCCAAAAGCAAAAGCCGAAGTCGATGATTTGCTGAAGGCAGGTAAAGTTGAAGTGGTCGGAGAAGTTCCGATTAAAACTGAACCTGAAGAAGGAGAAAAAATAATCTGTCAGATTGTTCTGGGATTATTTTTGGCATTAACCGGTGTAGTGACTACATTGGGAGGATTTACATTAGGTATAATGGCCATTCCGGTTGTTATAATTGCAATACTTGGAAGTATTAACTCAGTTAATCTTATTGATGGTATGGACGGTTTGGCAGCGGGAATTGTCGGCATTGCATCAATAGCATGCTGTGTATATGGTTATTTATTCGGACAGCCAAATGTTATCCCGCCGTTTTTAATCCTTGCGGGATTATGTTTCGGATTTTTAGTATTCAACAAGCATCCTGCATCCATATTCATGGGAGATACAGGATCATTTGTATTGGGTACAGGTTATGCGGCTGCAGTTCTTGTATGTGACATACCTTACTTTGGAGTTCTTGCATTGGGAGTACCAATCATTTCAGTAATTGTCAGTTTACTGCACAGGGCACACATTATTAAATTACCGGTTGAACCCTTGCATCATACATTAAACCATTATGGAATGTCTGAAATCAAAATCGTATTAAGCTATTGGGGATTCACATTATTATTATGCATCATAGGCATTCTTGCCAAGATGTACTTTTTCTAATTTCTCTTTTTTTGGTGATTATTATGAATATTCAGGATTTGGCTAACTCTCTTAATGGTGAACTAATAGGAAACGATGATTATTTCTCAATTGACGGATTTACAGGAAAATTTACTTTTTTACATGATGCACACACGGGGGATATTGCCATAAGAGATTGGATTGATCCGATTGGAGTTGAAATGGCATTCAATCAAAACATAGCTTGTCTTATAACTCTCAACCCTAAAGATGGTGCTGTTGAAACAGCTAAGCGTTTCGGTTTCCCATTAATTATTATAGATGACATGGAACTGGTCAGACGATTTGTACGTAATTATTCTCAAAAGAATTTGGATAATATTTGGGATTTGGTCGATTTTGTTGAAGGGGAACTTGTTGGAAATGATGAATTCTTTTCAATAGATGGATTCTCAGGCAGATTTACTTTTTTAAATGATGCTCACACAGGCGATATTGTTATAAGGCATTGGATTAATGAAATTGGTATAGAAATGGCATTCAATAAGAATATTGCATGTTTAATAACACAAAATCCAAAAGACGATGCTGTTGAAGCAGCTGAAAGACTCAATTTCCCATTAATTATTACAGATAAAATAGAACTTGCTAATGCCTTTGCACTTTCATATACCATAAAAAAATATTCTCCATCATCTACAAATGTAGTTATCACAGGAACCAATGGAAAATCAACCACATCACACTTAATCTATCATATCCTGCAAAATGCCGGATATCATGTCCTAACAAATACGGATAGTGAATCTGAATTCAATACATTGATTGACCCGATGGTTTCCAAATTAATTTCAGATGAAGTAACTGATAACGGGCAGCTAGATTATCTGGTCATAGAGGTATCTGAGGTTCAGGGGTGGCTTGGCAAATTAATGAAAAACCATGCTGCATTGATGAGTGATGCAGTCGATCCAAAAGTTGGGGTCATAACCAATATTGCAATGGACCATATTGGTCTTGTAAATTCAATTGATGACGTATTTGATGAAATAAAAGACGTTCCTGAAACAATCGGTGAAGGAATCACTGTCCTGAATTATGATGATGAAATGGTTAGGAAATTAAATGCTATAAATCCATTTTACACTTCAATGAATCAGTTGGATAAGAAAAATGCAGTTTATTTCAACAACGAAGCTATTATTTACAATAATAAATCAATTTTAACAATTAATGAGCTTCCGTTCAATAGCAATCATTTCATACAAAATATTCTATCGGCTATCGGCGCATGCATATCATTAGGTCTGGATATTGATGAAATTGTCAGTGGAGTTAAAACCTACAAGGCACTTAATAGAAGATTTGCAAAATTAAATGATGAACCATTGATTTTGGATGATTTTGCCCACAATCCGGACGGAATAAAGGCCACAATTGCTGAAACTCTTAAAATGTTGCCTTCAAATCAAAAATTACACTTGGTATGTGCGATTAGAGGTTCAAGAGGGGTTGAAATAAATCAGTTAAACGTTGAAGCTTTGGTTGAATCAATGAGTGAGGATATTGAACTGTATCTCTCTTCAAGTAATGATGTGGTAAATGAGCTAAACTTTGTTGAAAATGAAGAGAGGGAAGTATTCTTCAATACATTAAATAAAAATAATATTAAATACACTCATTTTGAGAATTTAAAGGACTGTTTAAGTGAAGTATTCAGTAAAGCCGATAAAAAAGATATTATTTTACTAATCGGTGCTCAGGGAATGGATCCTGCCGAGTCACTTTTGGATGACATAATATAAATTTAAATATCATATTGATTTAATATAATAAATGTATAGATATTATTCTTACATTGAGAATATTGTTATTAGAGGATATAAACATGTTTATAAAGATTAGAAAAGACACATTAATTATTTTATTATTGGCGTTTATTTTGATTCTTTGTGGCCGTTTAATCACATATGTTGCTTATGCATCTTCCGATGATGTTACCGATGGTGTTCCAATTTCAGGAGTAATCATTAAAGGTAATGATATTGTTCCGGTGGAAACCGTCAGGTATAATGTTATGCAGGCGGGTTTCAGGGATGGAAGTGTAATATATGATGATATTTTAAAAACTTCTAAAAGAGAAGTTTCGCTGCAGGATGCGATACAAACGGCACAGGAATTTGCAACAAGGTCGACTGTACCAGGTACTTCCGTTGAACCTATTACAGCAGCTGATGTGCAGGTCGATAAAAATACTGGTGTAGTTACTGTAAATGTTATAGAAGACTTTTCATCTGTTAAATTTGATAATAAAACGTCATCGGGTGAGTGAATGAATTTAAAGAGATTTCATATTCTAATTGCATTTTTAGCAATATTTTTAATGACTATGAGTAGCGTCGCAGCTACTTGTAACATTATTGTTATCACTGACCCGTCAGGTAATGATCCTAACGGCGCTGCTGCCGGGAGCATGTCCTTTGCAGAAAACATGTTCCAGTCAACATTTTTAATGTCTAAAAATAACCATTTCGCAGTACTCTCCGGGGGTACTGGTAGTTCTGAAACTAGGCTGGAATCTGTTGTGGAAGCTGTTGCCAGTCTGGAAAATAATGCTTCAGCGGCATCTGCTGCATCCATTGCATCTCAATATAAAGGGGCTCGTCTTGTAGTTGGTGGTCCGGATATTGGTGCGGCCATTGCAGGTGATTATCAGGCTTATGTTATCACTGTTGATGATACATCAAGTGATATTAAAGTCACTCCATATACTAGTGGTGTCGCTACATTGCAACCTGGTCAGAAAGGAGCTATTATTCACTTAAGAAATACTGCTGGAAACCCGTTATATGGTACTGCGGATACTGTAAGAAAAGAAACTGCAATGAACATAGGTAAAATGATTAGGGACGGATACTCTGCAACCACAATACTTTCTGAAGCTATGGGTGAAGTAGCTAAGGATTCAGGTGAAAAATATGGGGGTGGTGGAGTAAATTTAGTTTCTGGAATTTCAACTTCAGACATGTTCACGCCTCAGGAAATGAATCAGACAGGTTATCCGATGGATGATGAATACTCAAAAGTCTGTGATGAGTGCGGATGGGCAATAGGTTATCCTATGGCTGAAGGATATGATGTCTGTCCGGTTTGCAATTCTCCTATCAGAATTGTTCATGCATATGAAGCATTGGGGAGTGCTTTAACAATCAGTTCAAATGCTGTCAGTGTATCAGTTTACGGAACAGATAAACCTGGCGTATATTCTACTACTCAGGAAATCGTTGAAGCATCTGTTGCAAAATATGGATATGATGCATCAGCTATTGCAGGTTCCATTAACAGAGCTATTAACAATGGTTTATTAATGGGCGTTGACCATGTAGAACCTAAAGACATTAATGTAAAGCAGGGTTCCAAAGCTGTGGGAGTATATTTCACTTCACTTCCTGGTGAACGGTCATCTCCTGCATGGGAACTGCCTATTGACGGCAACATCTTAAATATATTGGGCAGTATACAAACGGCTGTTGGAATTATTTTGATACTGCTGGTGGTATTCAGAAGCAGATTGTTGAAATCTTTCCAGAATAGGTGATTCATCAACTTATTTTTTTTATTTTAAGTGATTATTATGGCATTAATTTTAGTTAGAGGGGAAAATAATTCGAAATTGCTCAGTGCAATTGCAGATATGGAGCGTCATGGTAATTTAAATATTGTATCAAAGCCTAAAGTAGTTGATTCTGCATTTGCTGATTCTTTAGTTGAAGGAATATTAAGATCCAAACTTAAAACTTCATCCAATGTTGCTACTGCATTCTTTGTAAAAGAAAATCCTACATTAAGTATTATGCAGATTAAAAAGATTCATCCTCCTGCCCATGTGGTCGTTGTCAGTGATGAATATGATGCCTATTCAAAATTGGAATATGTTTTAAATAATTCTATAGATTTTAAAGGATATCATTCCAAAAAAGCGATTAATGATGGGATGATTGATTATAAAATAAATAAAAATGAAAGGCATATTAAAAATGATAAATTAAATAGCTATAATAAATAAAGCTATTTCTTTTTAATTTTCATTACATTGCCTAATGTTCGTTCTCCGGATGTAGTGTTTATGAATTGATTCAAATCAACATTGTCTATTTTTTCCAGTAATTTTATATCCAATGCTTTTTCTAATTTCTTTGTCAGTTTATTGTCAGGAGTCATTTTTCCGGTTTCAATTCTAGTAATCACGGAAACCCTTTCATTTATTTTTCTGCCTAAATCTTCACGTGACCAGTTTTTGGATTCTCTGGCTTTTCTTATTTCGTGACTAAAGTCTTCAATTAGTTCTTCTGTAGGTTCTTTGCTTCTTGAGTAAGGCCTGTTTTTTTGGGTTGTATTTTTTCTTTTAGACTGGTTGTTTTGTTTTACAAATTTTGGTTTAGGTGGTGCTTTTTGTATTTTTCCAAGTTTTGAGCATTCTTTACAGACTATCATAATTGATCCTTCAATTTTAGCTCTTATTGGATTGTTTTCTGGTAATTCTTTACCACAAATTTCACATTCCATATTAATCAGTTCCCTTTAGTTTTTGTAATTAAATATTTATCAATATATATTATATAATAATTGTTAGTATGGTTTAAAATGAATACCTTTAAATACTTTAAAGTTACAAATTGTTATTAAAGTAACATGATGTTGAAAAGTATAATCAATGGAGATGATTCACATGGATGATTTTAATGATTTGGAGAATTCTTCAAAAGAACAGTTAATAGAAAAAGTTGAAAATTTACAGGAGGAAATCATTGTTTTAAGGGAAGAAAAATCCAAAGCTAAAAGTAATTTAATGTGGAAAGTTAGGAAATTGGAAAAGGATAAAGTTTTAATAGAAAATGAAAAGATAAGATTGGAAAGAGAAACTAAATCCTTACGTTCCGAAGTCGATAGATTCAGGTCTCCACCATTAGTAATCGCAACTATTACGGAAGTATTGGATGATCATAGAATGACTGTAAAAAGCAGTACAGGACCTAGTTTTCTTGTTAATTACTCAAAATTTTTAGATGAAAAATTATTAGTACCGGGTTCTAGAGTAGCTCTAAACCAACAGACATTTGGTATTGTGGAAGTATTGCCGTCTGAAAAAGATGCAAATGTTTCAGGTATGGAAATTGAGACAAAACCAGATATTACTTATGATCAAATAGGTGGTTTGGAAGAACAGATTGTAGAAGTGAAAGAAACTGTTGAACTGCCGTTAACAGAACCTGAATTATTTGAAAGGGTAGGTATTGAACCTCCTAAAGGTATCCTATTATATGGGCCTCCTGGGACTGGTAAAACCTTGCTTGCAAAAGCTGTAGCTAATGAAACCAATGCTACATTCATCAAAATTGTAGCGTCTGAATTTGTTAAAAAATATATAGGTGAAGGGGCAAGACTTGTTCGTGAAGTATTTGAACTTGCAAAAGAAAAGGCACCGGCAATTATTTTCATAGATGAGCTTGATGCGGTTGCTGCCAAAAGACTTAAAAGTTCCACTAGTGGGGATCGGGAAGTTCAAAGAACTTTAATGCAGTTGCTTGCAGAACTCGACGGATTCGAGTCAAGAGGAGATATTGGTATTATCGGCGCCACCAACAGACCGGATATCTTGGATCCTGCACTGTTGCGTCCGGGTCGTTTTGACAGATTCATAGAAGTTCCTCTTCCAAACGAAGATGGGAGACGTGAAATCCTTAAAATTCACACCAGAAATATGTCATTTGACGAGGAAGCGGATGTTGACTTGCTTGCAGATTTAACAGAGGGTTTATCTGGTGCAGATTTAAAGGCAGTATGTACTGAAGCTGGTATGTTCGCAATACGTGATAAAAGGGATAAAATCACTGTTGATGACTTCATGAAAGCTGTTGATAAGGTCATGGACAAAACTAAAGAAGACGAAATGTTTAAAACAGAAGCAGGCGTAATGTTTGGATAAATTTAATGAGATAATAAGCCAATGATGAACCCTATGAGCTCTGATATGTGATGAATGATGGGCGAGCTGAGGCTTATTTTTTATAATCTTTTTTTGTAAAACTATATTTAAAAGTAAATTCTAATAGTATAATTATGTTGTTTAATAAAAATGATGGAAGGGTTAATGATAGAATCATTTACCAGACAAAACCCAATATGATTTTAGGATGTAAAAAAGTAATTTTTGGTATTGTTATATTGGGGATTATATTGGTTGTATCTCCTAATGTAATCAGTTTTATAGGTGATATGCAGGTTTATTTAATTTCCCATATTAAACTTCCACTTACAAGATATACTGCTATTGCATTTTTTGTCATCATTCTTATTAATGTAATTTATATTATCTGGCAGTTGGTCGGATGGTATTCAATGGAGTACACATTGACAGAGACAAAAATTATTGTCAAATCAGGTGTATTGTCCACTAAAAAAAATTATATGCCCTACACTACAATTCAGGATGTAAACACTTCTCAGGGTTTTCTTTCAAAACTGATTAATGTTGGATCTGTTTCTATATTCAGTGCATATGACAACAATCAGATGGAACTTAAAAATATTTCAAATCCTTCCGAAGTTGAGGAAATCATATTCTCAAGAATGGTAGGACCGGGCAGTTTACATAGGTCACCGCAAAGTTTTCCTCGCCAACCGGATTATGACAGGAATTATCCTATGGATGAGGAGTATCTCGCAAGAAATGATTATTATGACAGGAATTATCCTATGGATGAGGAGTATC
>CACYBU010000120.1 GCA_902772665.1 uncultured Methanobrevibacter sp.
GGTGATGATTTGTCTGGTTTGGACGATGATGATTTGGAGGATTATGATTTAGATGGTGATGATTTGTCTGGTTTGGACGATGATGATGGTGGGGATTATGGTTTAGATGATGATTTGGAGGATTATGATTGTGATGACGATGACTGTGATGATAATCTGGATGATTATGATTTTGATGATATCGAAGATGACAACGATACTTCAGATAATTATAATTTCACAGAATTTGATTACCTGCGGCTTAAAATCAATTATTATCTGTATAAATATGGAAACTGCTCTTACTTCAACTGGACTGACAGTGAAGAATTTTTAAATGAATACTCACTGTATCTTATTGATTCTTCCAATTACACTTTAAATAATTGCACTGAAGGTTATGAAACATATCTCAAAATATTCGATTCAATAATTTCAACATTCCCAGAGTATAATTTAACAGAAAATGAAACAGATTACCTGAAATTCATGGTAATATTCTATTTAAATCATTATGGTAATGTAAGTGCTAATTATACATGGAATGAAAGTGAAAATTTTGCAAATTTTTCTTTTCGTTATTTGTCCTCAATAGCAGAAATTGCAAAAGTAATTTCGTTTCATTCTGAATTCAAATATTCAAATGTATATAATCCATTATTTTATCCATATGGTAATAATTCAACTGATGTTAATCAGACAGCTATTAACAGTCCAATCTATGCGGAACCCCAATACTCAAGTGGTGAAGTTAATATTTTCCTTCTGATATTAATATTTGTGTTTTTGATTGTCGTTATGATTTAAGCAAAAATATTTTTCAATATTTTTGTTATTTTCTCTTTTTTTGTTAATATTTCCAATAGCAAATAAACCAATTAGTATATATACTATTGAACAACATAAATAATACCATTACTATATTAAATTTAATTCAATGAAGGTTTGATAATATGGTTAGATTTTCACAGACGCTAGATGATAAACGCTCAAAAAGTAAAGGAAATCCATATGATGATAGGTATCGTATGCATTCTCAGGAATCTCAACCGACTCCAACACAGGTTTACCGTCAACATGAAGTAGCGCCTAGACCGGATAATTTCTATACTCAGCCTCAAAGGGAAGAGTCGAATGAGGTTATTTATGAAAGACCGCAAATAGAAAGGGAATCTGTCCAGCCAGATTATTCAAAACCAGAGTTAAACTTCCCCAAAGACCAGAACATTCAGTTTGGTGTTGAATATTCTCCTAATTCAAAACTTCCAATTATCGGTAAAAACCATACAATCAGATCAAATTCAATAATATATAATGATGTGGTTATTGGAGATAATTTCAGAACAGGACATAATGTTGTCATTCGTGAAAATACCAATATTGGGGATGACGTGTTGATTGGAACCAACACTGTCATTGAAGGGGATGTTATTATTGGAAATGACGTCAGTATTCAGTCTAATGTTTATATTCCAACCAATTCTGTAATTGAAGATAACGTATTTATCGGACCTTGTGCTTGTTTTACAAATGATAAATATCCTGTAAGAATTAATTATGAACTTCAGGGACCTAAAGTTAGACGTGGTGCATCAATCGGAGGCAATACTACGTTTTTATCAAATGTCGAAGTTGGTGAAGGTTCTATTGTGGCTGCCGGAGCTATTGTCATACATTCTGTTCCGCCATTCTATTTGGCTATCGGAACTCCTGCACGTATCAAGCCACTTCCGGATCACTTGAAGGTTCCTAATAGATTTTAAAATAAAATGGAGATTGATTATGTCTGTATATAAATGTAAAATCTGTGGATATGTTTTTGATGAAGATAATATTGAAGAGGGTTTAAATATTCCGGCAGGAACCAAATTTGAGGATTTGCCTGCATCATTTAAATGTCCGAAATGTGGAATGGCAAAGGCTATGTTTGAAAAAATTGATTAGTTTTATATATTATTATCCATATAATTATTATTACTAAAAAATATTTAAGGAGATATTTATTATGGCAAAATTTAAATGTAAATTATGCGGATTTGTCACTGACGAGTTTGATGAACTTCCGGAAGACTACAAATGTCCTATGTGTGGCGCAACTGCTGATATGTTTGAAAAAGTAGAATAGGTGGTTCTAATGGCTTATGTTTGTAAAGTCTGCGGATTTGTATTAGATGAAGATGAATTGCCTGAAGATTACGTATGTCCGGTATGTGGTGTTCCTGCAGCAAATTTTGAAGAACAGTAAGTTCTTCTTTTTTTAAATTTTTTCTAAAAATTGTTTATTTTCAAAATCAACACTTATTTTTCCAGAATATTTTTCAAATATCTTGGTGATATTCTGATTGTTTTTTGATACAATATGATAGATTACCTTATCTGTGTATTCTTTATTTATCACTTCAAGTGATGTATTTCTGATTTCTCCGTCAACCAGTTTAATGGTACTGTATTCAAAGGTAAGTTTGTAAACATCATATTCTTCAATTTCAACTATCTCTGCTTTCCCGATAGCTTCCATGACTGATTTGGAGTATGCTCTTACAAGACCTCCTGCTCCAAGTTTTATTCCTCCGAAGTATCTTGTAACAATGGCAGTAACATTATGAAGTTCATTTTTCCTTAAAACGTTAATCATAGGTTTTCCTGCGGTTCCGCCGGGTTCTCCGTTATCATCAAATCCTTCTCCGTCACCAACGATATATGCAGTGCAGTTGTGTGTTGCATCATTGTATTTCTGATTTAACTTTCGGATAATCTCTTTGGATTCCTTCTTGTTTTTAGTCGGATAAAGGCAGCATATGAACTGAGATTTCTTAATATTTATTTCACTTTGAACAGGTTTTTTAATAGTTTTCATAGTATCAATATATTTATATATCTAATACAACATATTAAATTTAATTAATTTTTATGGGTGATAATCGTGTCAAGTAGATCCGCTACGGTTTTGGTAATATTTGTAGTTGCAGTTGTTGCATTTTGTCTTGCAAGTGTTTTTGCATCTATGACTGGTCCGATTTCAATTTTACCTAATGAAACTGAGTCTAGTGGAGGAATATTAGATAATCTTTCGGCAATTACTGATGATGCCTCAGACAATAGTGATAGTGATAGTGATAGTTATGGTTATCAGGATTACAATGATTATTCAGGTAGTGATGATTCATCAGATGATAGTAGCAGTTCGCAGGTTGAAACAACTACGGATGATTCCTCAAGCGATTCAAGTCAAAGTTCTTCAAGTGATTCACAGGTTGAAAAAACTACTGATGACTCTTCAGGCAGTTCAAGTCAAAGTTCTTCAAGTGATTCACAGGTTGAAACAACTGTTGATAAATAACCTTTTTTTTATTATTATTTTTTAGAAATCCAGTAATTTTTCTACATCAAATACTACGGAGTTAATGGCTAAACTGAACAGTCTGATGCCGTATTCTTCATCTACATAAACACCGTTTTCTTCAACGTCTCTTGCGCCTTCTTCGATATTGGGATCATCCTGACGTGCCTGATTAAATCCATAGAGGCCGACTTCCTCATATTCGTGGACATTAGCCTGATTTGCAATTTTGTTTTCATCAATGATGCCTAAAACTTTAGCCATTGACAGCTCTCCGCTTCCGCCGTGCGGACCTTCTGATGAGATTACCTTGTTGTTAAATGTAATTGATATATCGGTTTTATCTTCGATATCCCATAATTCAGCCATCAATGGAATATTTCCTCCATGGGCATTGACAATAACGACTTTTTCAATATCCAGAAATTTTTTTGCCTGTTTGAGTGTGCTGATAACGTTTTCTTTTAATTCTTCAAGTGAAACGTGCACGCCATGGTCGATTGTATCTAATTCGTATGCCGGAAATATTATTCCTAAAAATTTGGCTCCGGTTAAAAGGGATGACTGAAATGCGATATGTGCTGCGATTTTGGCATCCGTATCTATTGGCAGTGCAGGACCATGATTTTCCAAATGTGATCCGAGTGCTATTATTCCGATTTTGTGAACTCCGGGGTCTCTGACTTTTCCTGCTCTGTATCTTAACTCTACCATATTAATCACTTCATAACTCAAAGTTCCAGATATCGTCGCCGACGTAATGTTTGGTTTCTACGGCTTTCCCGGATTCATTTGCAATCATTTCTTCGCCACTGATTAAACTTATTCCAATGGCCAGCGGTTTTCCATGTGTTTCATCAATGATTAAAACAATGTCACCCGGTTCAACGCCTTGTGTTGTATCAACGATTCCCGGACTCATAATGTCAGCACCGTTGCTCACAAATTTGATGGCTCCCATATCAACAGTGACGGTTTTTGCTTCAATTTGATTGGCTAGTGCCGCTTTTAGTGTTGGGAATGGCTTGTCATCAATTATTATTATGTAAGGTTCACCGTCTAGCAGTATGAAGGAATTAGGTTCGGCTTCAAGAATTTCAACATTTTTTTTACCTTGAAGTAAATCCCCATATTCGCCCAATTCCGCTTTTATTTCTTTAATTTTCTTTTTTTTCAGGAAATTTCTTTTTTTAACTTTAATTGCCATAATATCCCAATATTACTTTATTGAATTATATTTTGTATTCAAAATTAATAAACTTATTTATTACTGTTGGATCTTGAGGAAACATGTCTGCAGTCAATTTCCTCACCAAAATCTGCAATGCTTATTTGAGGATCTTTTTTTGCATATTGAGTTATGGTCGTTGCGTTTTTATCACTGAACTTATCAATGGCATAATTTATAATTTCAAGCTCTTTTGATGTGAATTTAGGTGTTGGAATGATAGTTAAATAGTATTTGTATATTGTCCTATTGTAATAGGGTTCCTTTCTGAAAAACAGGAAATTTTTTGATATCAATTCTTCACAGACTTCTTTAAAATGCAGTGGTTTTATGCCTCTTTTTGATTTGATGTAGGTTTCATTGGTGATTAATTCTCCGTAATAATGGTAATAATCAAAATCAATGAAATATAAGATGGTGCACAGTACAGTTTTTCCAAAACCCGGTTTGTTGTTGCATTGGGACAATAGATACAGTATTAACTCTGTGTATTTTTCACGGTCAAATCTCATTGTTATCACACGGTGATCGCTGTGTGAAAATATTTTTATAGTGTGTTGCATTTAAGTAATGTGTGAGAGCAGTAGAAAACTGAAAATAGTTAATCATAATATTAATGTTTGGTTTTTCCTATTTTTCACCTAAATTAAGGTAACCTTTATATAGTAGGTTAGTTATAATTATTAATATTAGTTTTAATTAGGTTTTGTCTTATCTTAACTTGATTATATTATGTCTAATAAAATGAGTATATAATACTCTCATTAATACTAAAAAAACTAAAATTGTAATAATATTAAGGTGATATAATGAGCGGACAAAATGTTCAAAGGCCACTTGACGCATTAGGGAAATCTGTGGATGCTCCTGTTTTATTAAAACTCAAAGGAGATCGTGAATTTAGAGGTATACTTAAGAGCTTTGATTTACACATGAAC
>CACYBU010000121.1 GCA_902772665.1 uncultured Methanobrevibacter sp.
TAATATATTTAACTATTTCTTTATAATATATTTAACTATTTCTTTATAATATATTTAACTATTTCTTTATAATATATTTAACTATTTTTGGAAAAAATATGTTCCTCAATTAAAAGCATTATTAACATCAAATATATTGAAGATATTTGTCAAAGCTTTTAAATTTCCCAATTTATTATAAACTAACCTCGCCATCAGAATTATTTTATATACCCAACCATTGCAATTTTTATCACCAACAAAACTTAAAACCCCTTTCATAATCTATACACAATAATATATAAACTTCAAACATCTAATATAATATTATTCAAATTAAAGTGATAAAATGACGGAACCAAATAAATCAGAATGGAATAGTAATATCGCGTTTGTTATGGCGATGATTGGTTCTGCTGTTGGACTTGGAAACATTTGGCGTTTTCCGAATGTTTTGTACTCCAACGGCGGAGGGTCATTTATGATTCCTTATATCGTGTCATTATTCCTTTTAGGGATTTCATTTGTCCTTGTAGAATATGCAGTTGGATTTAAATTCAAAAAATCCCTGGCACAGATATTATATTTCATTAAAGAAAAATTAGAACCCGTGGCATGGTTTGTTTTGTTGATTGTATTTTTAATAACAACTTACTATGTCTGTGTAGTTGGATGGGATTTTATTTATATTATTTTAAGTTTTACCAAAGCATGGGGCGCAAACCCCGACTTATACTTTGCCAATAATGTTTTACATTCAACAGATTCTATGACAGGAATATTCACAATAGTTCCTAATGTCTTAGTTTCAATTGCAGTAATATGGTTTATATTATGGTTTATTCTTAAAAGAGAACTGAACGACGGTATAGGATTTGTAAGCAAACTGTTGCTGCCGATTCTTGCTGCAATTGTAGTTATTATCGTTGCGTTTTCGCTGACATTGCCTGGTGCCTCACTTGGTTACAGCCAAATTTTCACACCGGACTGGTCGGCACTGACTAATCTGAACGTGTGGCTTGCGGCATTCGGACAGATTGTATTTTCACTGAGTTTGGGTATGGCAATTGCCCTGACATATGCAAGTTACCTTCCGAAAGGTTCAAAACTGGTGGATAATGCCATTGTAGTTGCGTTTTCAAATTCAGGATTTGAAGTGTTTAATTCAATAGGAATCTTTTCAATTCTTGGTTTTATGGCACTGACATCTGGAATTCCATTCAATGAACTTGTAACTGAAGGAACTGGACTTGCATTTGTAGTTTTCCCACAGGTATTCAATATTATGGGACCATGGTCAGTAGTTATTGGGCCACTGTTCTTTTTATGCATTCTTTTTGCAGGAATCACCTCCGCTATGGCGCTTCTTGAGGGAGTGTGCTATTCAATTTCAGAGAAATTCCTTATTGAACGTAAAAAGACTGCAACTGCCGTTTGTATTGTTGGATTTTTAATTTCAACCCTTTTTGCAACTGGTGTTGGAAGTACAATTTTAGGCGTATTTGACGCGTATCTAAATAATTTCGCATTGCTGTTTGCAGTACTTCTTGAATGCATAATCTTCGGTTGGATTTATAAATTTGATGATTTGATTGTCACATTAAATGAGAATTCACGCATTAAAGTGGGTAAAACCTGGAAAGCAGTTATTAAATATATTTTACCCATTTGTATTTTTGGTCTTTGGGCTCAGGGAGTTTATTCAACACTTACCACAGCGGACAGCACTAGTATTACAATAATGATAATACTGACGATTGTTTTAATTGCAGTTCCTATTGTTTTTGCAAAATTACCCGCCCGGAACAAAAATTTCTTTAACATCAAAAATTGATTTCAAATAGCTAAATTGTTAGCTATTTACTTTTTTTATTTTGTTTTAATAAATTTTAGGCATTTATAACTTCTTATTTTAAATATTATTAGGTTTAAAGTAATATTACAAATATTAAAGAGGTTATTAAATGATAAAAGTTTCTTCTATAAAACAGCATATGTACTGTCCGATGAAATTATACCACAATATACATATGGATACAAGTCAAAACAAAGATTACCAACTTGCAGTAGAACTCAAAAAGCTTAAAATTGACATTCAGGATCTGATTCAAAAGAATATGCGAAAAATCAAAAAGGACATGGCACTGACAGAAATCGAATCACAACTGTCCCAGAACATTGATCCGTATATCAAAAGCACAGCGAAAGCCATCAAATCAATGGATTTGAATCTTGAACCGTCACAGATTAACGAGATTATCGATAACACATCTTTCAACATCAAGATAACCGCACTGAAAACAAAGCAGGCAATGACAATTCTTGACAAACATGCATTTGAAATAACCGACATGTTTTTTCCGAACTGCATGTACTCATACCTGATTAAAGACAAAACCCTTGATATGATTGGAATCTGTGATAAAATAGAAATTGTTGACGGGAAATATTATCCGGTTCTTTTAAAAAGTGGCAAACCTCCTCTTAAGGGGGTCTGGAATCAGGATGCGATCGAACTTGTTGCAAATGCAATACTCATTGAGGAGGAGTTCAGAACTGATGTGTATGTCGGTTTCGTTGACTATGAAAAAATTGGTGACAGACGTCCTGTCATAATGGATGTTGATTTAAGGAAAGCTTATTTTGACATTCTTCGCGATGTTAAAGAAATCATTGACAACAAAAAAATGCCTAATGTCAAAAAAAGTGATAAAAAATGTGAAAAATGCGAATACCATGACATTTGCATTAAGGATTATTGATATGGAAAAAGGGAGTTGAATTAATTAACTCCCCCCCATTTTCCTATACATCCATAAAAGTGATTAAAAACAAATATTATCTCCTAAACGGTTTATATCAAAAACTGCAGTGTCGGCAATTGACATTACTGCCAGCACACCGGCCTGAATTGGGTCAGTGATAATTAAATCTGCATACTCGGTTACACTTCCGGGCATGTTAAGACAAATCACAATAAGATTGCTTTCCTCTTTTACTTTTTTAACTGCATTTGTGATTTCTCCGCCCATCAGTGAACCTGCAAGAACCAGTGTGCTTACACGGGGAAGTCTTGATATTGCTTCAATAGCTTCAGCCAGATCATGTTCTCCGACCAGAGGAATGGTATCGATACTTATGCGTTCTCCGCGTATATTATGTCTGTCGGCTTCTGTGATTGCTCCCATAGCTACCTGAGATACCTGTGCACCGCCGCCGACTATGATGATACGTTTTCCATAAATGTCCAGCTGAGAACCATGGAGTTCGATTGATTTTACTTCGTCAATCTTATTTAAATCTTCAATTAAATCGTCAATGTCTTCAACGTGCTCCAGTTCTAGATTGATGGATCCCATGTTGTTTTTTTCAACGAAAAGGTGAACGTAACTAATATTGGCACCGTGAGATGTGATAACATCAGTGATGTCGTCGAGGACACCTTTCTTTTCATGGGATTTGATTGTTAATGTATAATCGCTCATTTTTCGGCCTTTATTTTATCAAGTTCAGCATGGGCTTTTTTCCACATGCTTAAGAAATTGTCGTTTTTACCGACTGGAATTACATCTAAACCCAGATTCTTATGTTTCAGTATCCAATCCTCATGAAATACTGGTATTTCTATTTTAATCGGTTCGGAGGTTTTATTTACAACAATGATATTTCTGTAGGGAAAATCCCATTCAACAATATATCCTCCAAGACTTACCATATGATACGGTCTCATAACAAATTTCAAATAATTCCCTCCTTTATAATAATCCAATAACAATAGCCAAGATTCCAAGCAGTGTGGTTGCCAGAATTGTCGGTAGCAGTTGTCTGTTTGTAAATACTGGGGCGAATGCTGAAAATATCCCCATCATTACTACAAATATCAGTGCCACTGCAATATTTATCAGAATTCCCCATGAAAATATTGTCGGAGGCACTCCGATAAAGAGCACTGAAAAGACTGCTCCAAGTACAAACATGAAAAATCCTCTGGTTATCACAACAACTGCTCTGTATTTGGCAGCATATTCCATGTAAGGGCCTTCGATTACATCTGATTTTGCCTTGATAATTGAAAACGGATATTCGTTTAATATAATCATGTAACCTATGAAAAATACAACGGCTGCGATTCCTCCGGCTATTGTAAAGAGAAACGGTCCGTGAGTCTGCTGATAGGCCACAATATCTCCAAGAAATATGCTTCGTGCTGCTGTAACCGGTGCAAATAATGCCAGATATAATGGAAATGACCCGTATGTAATCATTCTAAGTGATCTTCTTGCACTTATGTCTTCAATGAATGAAAGATTGGAATTGTTGTGAACTGCTCCTTTGATTTTATCAGGGAATGGCATTCTGACTGACATTATTGATTTGGACAGTGCCCCCATCAGCACATAACAGATTTCCTCAACCTTTAAAAATCCGACGATTGACACCAGGCTTGCAAGGGCAGGGATTTTATAGGCTTCGGGAGTAAGTGCGATTAAAACGCATAAAACAACAATAAAGCATATTATCGGCAGCGCCTTATATAATCCCGGAACAGGAGATGATACTTCAATGTTTTCCTTGAATATGAACTTGAGCGGCGCCATTATTCCAGGAGCTATTACAATCGGCCCGATTCTTTGCTGTATCCTTGCATGCACATATTTTCTCTCAATTCCCGGGAGAAATGTTGATATTATAAAGCATACCAGTATTGTAAGTATTACAGCAATAACTGGATTGGTAAGTATATTTTCAAACATGACTCTATCTCCTTATTATTTCAATTGCCCTATCGGTACAGGTAAAACACGGGTCACACTGTACGATACATAATTGGGCATCTGTAATCTGGTCTCCTATACATGCGTATTGCATTGCACCTATATTTGCCATTGACGGAGTCCTGATAATACAGTGCCTCACTCTTCCGCTTTCCAATGCATATGAATGGTAAAGAGTTCCTCTTGGAACTTCAATATAACTTTCGATTATGTCTGTGTCAACCATTTCCCAGTCACGGTTGACAACTTTACCTTCGGGGATGTTTGCAATTGCCTGTTTTATGATTTTGATTGATTCGAATGATTCCAATGCCCTCATAATCAGATTTGATTTGACGTCGCCGTCGTTTTGTGTGATAACGTTGAAGTCAAATTCATCGTATTCAAACATTGTTGTTCTCAAATCTCTTGCAACTCCTGTTGCCCTGAGAGTAGGTCCGGTAACGGCAAGTTCGATTGCCTGTTTTTGAGGTAGCACACCTATTCCGGATATCCTTGACATTACAATTGAATCTGCTAAAAACCTTTCAACGAAGCCATTGAGTCCTTCTTCAAGTGCATTCATGTCATTTTTAAGTCTTAACAGTTTAGCCTCATCTAAATCACATCTTGGCCTTACTCCTCCAAGAACTGAGCATCCGTACTGTACACGGTTTCCTCCTATCATTGCAAGCAGTTCCATGACGATTTCTCTAAGGTAGAATACTCTCATTGAAAATGTTTCATGGGACAGTACTTCACATCCGTGTGCAAGATAGAGGAAATGTGAATGCAAACGTTCAAGTTCCCCCATAATTACACGAATATATAGGGCTCTCGGTGTGATTTCAATACCTAAACCCAACTCTGCAGTTCTGCATGAGTTCCATATATGTGAATTAGAACAGATCCCGCAGATTTTTTCGGTCAAGGCATTTGCCTTT
The DNA here is from genome assembly GCA_902772665.1 of uncultured Methanobrevibacter sp. Lineage (GTDB taxonomy): Archaea > Methanobacteriota > Methanobacteria > Methanobacteriales > Methanobacteriaceae > Methanocatella. The sequence goes on from CACYBU010000121.1 coordinate 5,678, forward strand.
TCAACCGGGAGTCCTTCCATGATTCTTTAAATACCCCTATGATTAACACCAATAGTTATTTCGGCTTCCTGAACGATTTCGTCTTCAACAAAAAACCTTACCCTATATGGCTCCAATGCAGCAGGGTGAACTGTGCCCATTGGAATTTCTGTTTCAATAATATTGCTTCTCGGTACTTTCTCATCCATCAAATCCCCTCTAATCCGCATCCAATAATGTAGGTAAAAGTGATACAACACCAGCCAGAACATCCTGCGGCCTTACGGCGCAGCCCGGAACTTTAGCGTTAACCGGGATGATATTTTCAACCGGACCTTCAATTTCCTCTGAAGGAATGTCACCATAACAATTTTTATAAACACCACCCATCAGAGCGCAACTTCCTGCGGCCACAACCAGTTTCGGATTGGGAATTGCTTCATAAATTGCCTCCAACGGTTTTCTATTCAAATGTGTAACTGGTCCTGTGACAACCAGAACATCGGCTTCACGAGGATTCCATGTTAAAAACACATTATACTGTTCGGCGTCAAATCTGGGTGATAAAATTGAATTTACAATTTCAATGTCACAGCCGTTGCATCCTCCGGTGTAGACAAGCATGACATGTATTGCTCTTGCTCTTGAAAATGATTTAATTCCCATCTAATCACCTTCCTCCCTGTTTTTCAACACAGTATTGTCAGACAGGTATTGTGCAATGAATTTAAGCCTGTTGTCTGAAATTTTAAATGGCTGATTCATGGTTTCGGCAATGTCAACCTCCTGGTCTCCGACATTGCTTGGATGAATTGTTCCTTTCTCACCATAAAGTGAATAGACAGGACAGAAATCATGACAATAATAACAGACAACACATTTTTCAAGATTAATTTCAGGCACTTCCTTTTTAGTCCAGTCGTCGGTTATCCTAACCGGATTTGTCAAACCTTTCATCTTAATTGCACCGGTAGGACAGACATTGGCACATCCCGCACATCCAATACATGCTTTCTCATCAACTCTGTCATCAACTTCCACCGAAAGAGTTGAAATCTGCTTTCTAAGTTCCATGTCGGTAACCCTGTCGGCTGCAAAAAAGATTCTTTTGAAGTTGGTGAATGCTCCTTCCAGAGCTATTCTAAGTATATTGCTCATTTAAATACCCTCCATTGAATCTTTAAAATTTCTTTCGAATAAAAATGCTCTTGCAGGACATGCGTTTTTACATGCTCCGCAGTAAATACAGTTTTCCTCGTTAACAATGTAATTGCCGTCAACTTTTTCAATTGCGTCATATGAACAGATTCCGTAACAGACTCCGCAATGCATGCACAACTCCTGTTCGATGAAGTTGAAACCGTTTTTGATTTCATTTTTATACATTGTTGATTTTGGAATTGCATCTACAGGACAATGAACTGCACAGTTTTCACACAGGATACACTTGTCCATATTGACGGAAATATTTCCTCGGTGCAGTGTGATTGCGTCTTCCTGACACATTTCAACACAGATTCCACAGGAAATACAGTCATTGGTGACTTTACCGTCCCATGTATGAGTCATGAACTGACGGGCCTTAACGTCATCGCAGACCTGAACGCATTTTCCGCAGCTTACACAGAAACCTGCAAGTGCAGGGAGCTCCTCTCCGGTAAATTCATCATATATAAACATTTCATCGTCTTCATGCAATGTACGAACAGGACAGTATACAATGGCCAGATCATGAGTAATGTTTTCAGTGTCAATTGTCGGGTCGTATCTCAGTTTGCCGTCAATCTTTCGGTGTGAATCATTTTCACATAAATCCGCACATAATCCGCAGTTAAGGCAGGATATTATTTTTCCTGTAGCCTTCTGATTTAATTTATTGATGATAATCTTAAAATCTTCAAGGGAAATTGCATTGTGAGGGCATGCCTTCATACAGTTAAGACAAAGAGTGCATGTGGAAGTGTTGACAATCTGATGTCTGTTCATTGATTCGTTCGGACAGACATCACTGCACAATCTGCATTCCCTGCAGATTCCCTCGTCCCTGTCCACCTTAACATGTATTGCTCCTGTCGGACAGTATTCCTGGCATCTTCCGCACAGGATACATTTCTCCAAATCTGTTCCGAAATAGGATCTTGTAACCTCCCTTACCTTGCTTTCGCTTTTATTAGGAACATCATCCAGTGGAGGATTTAGGATGTTGAATGATTTGATTAATGTAATCTGTTTTTCCTTTTCAAATCCAAATCCGTCAACACGGCAGTCCGGATATTTCTCGGCGCATACTCCGCAACGTGAACAGATTCCATATACGATACCATCCTCGATTGAAATGTTGTTTGTCGGACAGTTGTACATGCACATTCCGCAGCCGTTACATTTGGCTCTGTCAACAACGTATCCTCCATAGTTATTTTTAAATATTGCATGGTTCGGACAGTTCTTAAAACAGATTCCGCAGGTAAGGCAGCTGAACGGAACACCGTTGATTAGTCTGATAGATTTTGTAGGACATGATTTAATACATTCTTCGTTTTCCTTACATGTATCTGTTGATAAAAACATTTTAAAAACTCCCTATTTACTCCTTGCAAATATTAGTTTGCCTACAAAAATTCCTATTAATGCAGATAA
>CACYBU010000122.1 GCA_902772665.1 uncultured Methanobrevibacter sp.
AATGAGTCTTGTCCACAACCACAAACTAAAGAGCATCTCATGGCACTTGATGTAATCGGTGTAAAGGATGTTATAGTTGTTCAAAACAAAATTGATATTGTTTCAAAGGAAAGAGCTATTGAAAGTTATAATGAAATTAAGGAATTTGTTAAAGGTACTTGTGCTGAAGATGCTTTAATAATCCCTGTATCTGCTCAACAGGGCGCTAATATGGATATTTTGATTGAAGCAATGCTTAAGTATATTCAACCTCCTGAAAGGAACGTTGATGATACTGCTTTAATGCATGTTGCAAGGTCATTCGACATCAACAAACCGGGTTCAGGCGCTGATAAAATCAAAGGTGGAGTAATTGGAGGTACACTGGTTCAGGGTACTTTCAAACTTGGCGATACCATCGAAATCAGACCAGGTCCTACCAATAATGGTAAAAGAATTGTTCTGAAATCAGAAATCATTGGTCTTGAAGCCAATGGTAAGCAAGTTGAGGAAATCGGTCCCGGAGGGCTTGTCGGTATTGCAACCCGATTGGATCCTTCCCTGACAAAATCAGATTCCCTGTCCGGAACTGTTGCGGGTGAAGAGGATACATTACCTGAAGTGCTTGACAGTTTTACAATGAATGCTAATTTGCTTGACCGTGTAGTAGGTACTAAAGAGGAACGTGATGTTGCTCCAATTAAAATCAAAGAGCCACTGATGATTAACTGTGGCACTACAACCACTATAGGTGTAGTCACATCTGCAAAGAAAAACAATGTTGCTGTTACTCTTAAGCTGCCGGTATGCGCAAGTCCTGGCGACAGAGTTGCTTTAAGCCGTAGAGTCGGTGCACGTTGGAGATTAATAGGTTACGGTATTATTAAGTAGAGGTAAATAATGAACTCTAAAGAGGTTGTGATTGATACCAATTTTTTTATGGTTCCTTTTCAGTTCAATGTAGATATTATCACTGAACTTGAAAACACATTACCTTCTTATAAATTAACTACTCCAAGCTTTGTTATCAATGAATTGAAGGGTTTAAAAAACAATAATAAAGGAAAAACAAGGTTAAATGCAAATTTAGCCTTAAAATTGGCTAATTCTTCAAAAGTTGAAATAAAGGATATTTCATTACTTGGAAATGAAACTGTGGATGATGCGTTGCTTAGAGTTTCAGAAGTTTTAGCTACAAATGATATTGAATTGAAAAATCGTGCGAAAAGTAAAGGAATTACAATAGTCTATTTAAGACAAAAAAAATATATTGCTATTGAAGGTAAAATATAATATTAATTAAACTTATAAAAAAAACATGAGGGATTATTTTGTATTATAAGACAAAAATTAGTGATACAGTAAGAATATCACCTTCTAGGTTTGAAGATCCTCTTGAAGAAGTTGCTATTCAAACATTAAACGAGACTTATGAGGGTCGTTTGGATAAGAAACTCGGTTTGCTTATTTGTGTTAATGCAATTGATGAACTTGGTGAGGGAAGACTCATTATGGGTGATGGAGCTTCCTATCATAAAGTTGTATTTGAAGCAATTTTCTTTAAACCAGAACAGCATGAAATCTTTAACGGGGAAGTAATTGATATAGTTGATTATGGGGCTTTCGTAAGGATTGGTGCTATGGACGGTTTAATCCATGTTTCTCAGGTAACTGATGATTACATTAATTATGATGGCAAAAGAGGAGCATTGCTTGCAAAGGAATCTAATAAAACTCTTGATGTCGGAGACCTTGTCAGGGCAAGAGCTGTCAGTGTTTCAATTAAGGATGAATCTACCAATAACATTGACAACAGCAGGAACTCAAAAATTCCTCTCACAATGAGACAGACAAATCTCGGCAGATTTGAATGGATTGAAGAAGCAAAACAAAAAAGTAAGAAGGCTAAAGCATGAAAGCATGTACTGTATGTAAAATGATTTCAAGTAAAGATCACTGTCCAATCTGCGGAAATCCAACTTCAGACAACTGGAGTGGTCTTTTAATTATAACTGATCCTGAACAATCTGAATTAGCCCGTGAATTAAACATTGAAATTCCGGGAGAATACTGTTTAAGAGTAAGATAGAGGGTTTTTTGTGTTACATTTGGATGCGGAATTAAATAAAGATATAATGGCCGAGCTTAAAAAGCCTTTAGGTGAATTATATCCTGACTTTGAAGATGCCATTGATGAAATTAAATCTTCCAGGTTTTTAATTTCTGTTGGTGATGCAACATTTGCCAATCTTACAAAATATGAATTATATCCAAATAGTGGTATAATTGATAACTTAATTCAAAGAAAAAATC
>CACYBU010000123.1 GCA_902772665.1 uncultured Methanobrevibacter sp.
ACCTGTTGAAAGAGACATCGTTGAAAGAATTGTTCACTCAACTGCAGATCCTGAATATGCAAAATTAGTAAAAATTAGCCCTGATTTTGTAGATGTAGCTATGAATTCCCTTAAAAATAATGAAACCATCTTAACTGATATCAATATGGTTAAATATGGTATTACAAGATATGAGGGGGATGTTGAGTGTTACATTAAAAACGAAGAAGTAGTTAAAATTGCAAAAGAAAATCAGATTACAAGGGCGGCTGCTGCTATGAGGTATGCTGCTGGCAATGACTTTGAAGGTATTGTCGTTTCGGGCAATGCTCCGACTGCTGTTTTTGAAGCGATGGATTTATACCAAAAAGGTGAAATGAATCTTAAAGCTATTGTAGGAGTTCCGGTTGGTTTTGTAGGTGCGGCAGATTCAAAAGAGGCACTGCACAATTCCGATATTCCAAATATTATCGTTGAAGGACCGAAAGGCGGAACACCTATTGCTGTGGCGTGTGTAAACTCATTAATACAACATTTGTAAAGTGTGATAATAATGTATTCTGAAGAATTATTCAATGAATCAAAAAAATATTTCCCGGGTGGGGTTAATTCACCTGTAAGAGCCTTCAAACCTTATCCGTTTTTTGTTAAAAGCGCTGGAGGGTCTAAACTTACAGATGCTGATGGTCAGTCATATATTGACTACTGTCTGGCCTATGGTCCTTTAATATTGGGACATGCCAATCCAAAAGTCGTAAGGGAAGTTTCCAATCAGTTAACCATAGGCACTGCTTATGGTACACCGACAGAAAATGAAATTAAATTGGCAAAAGAGGTTATTGAAAGAATACCTTCAGCAGAAATGGTAAGATTTTGCAACAGTGGTACTGAAGCTACCATGAGTGCTATCAGGCTTGCCAGAGGTTTTACGGGAAGAGATAAAATTGTTAAATTTGAAGGGGCGTATCATGGAGCACATGATTATGTACTTGTAAAAGGTGGTTCCGGAGCTGCAACTTTACCTGACTCTCCAGGAATTCCTGAAGACACAACTAAAAATACATTGTCTGTTCCATTCAATGACCAAGAGGCTCTAACTGATTTGATTGAAAAAGAAGGTGAAAACATTGCTTGTATTATTATGGAAGTAGTTATGGGTAATGTTGGATGTATTGAACCTAAACCAGGATTTTTAGAATTTATAAGAAAAATCACTGAAGAAAATAATATAATTTTAATTTTTGATGAAGTTATAACAGGTTTTAGAGCTTCACGTGGAGGGGCACAGCAGTATTATGGTGTCACTCCTGATTTAACCACTTTAGGTAAAATCGTTGGCGGAGGTCTTCCGATGGGGGCATTCTGTGGTAAAGCAGAAATAATGGAACAGATTGCACCCGAGGGGCCGGTTTATCAGGCGGGTACATTTTCCGGAAATCCGGTATCTGTCCAGGCAGGTATTTCCACTTTAACTCAGTTGGATGACGGATTTTATAAAGAATTAGAACGTAAAGGTAACTTCCTTAGAGGAAATATTGCATCAATCATAGAAGATGAGGAGTATAACATCCAGCCGGTCGGACTTGCTTCAATGTTTCAGATTTATTTCAATCCTGCGCCTGTATGTAATTATGCTGATGCACAGGCATCTGATAGAAGACAATTCCTCAGATACTTTAAAACCTTATTAAAACAAGGTGTTTTTATCCCTCCATCTCAATTTGAATGTAATTTCATTTCAAACGCACATAGTATGGAGGATTTACAAAAAACTTCCGAAGCTATTGAATTAGCCTTGGAAGCAGCATTCAAGAAAAGAAGAAGGTAATATTTATGGAAATAGACTTTAAAGAAGTGGCATCATATGTAATTATTCTTATAATTGTTTTAATTGCTGCCCAGCACTTAAATGTTGTTGTTTCAGGAAGTATGGAACCGGCATTTTACAGAGGAGACATTGTTTTAGTGGAAAAGGCAAATTTCCTGGGCATTAATGAATTCGACCCGGAATCTGTTGAAGTTGGTGATGTCGTGGTTTATAATGCGGCATGGTATGACCAGCCTGTAATTCATAGAATTATTAATATTACAGATATTAACGGAACTACGATGTATGTGATAAAAGGGGATAATAATGACCGTCCTGATCCTTATTATGTTAAAGCAGATCAGATTCAGGAAAAAGTTGTAACCTTGGGAGATAATTTAGTTGTTATTCCGAAAATCGGTTATCTTTCTCTCTGGTTAAGAGGTTTATAATTATTATAGGTGAGTTAATGTATTTTGAAATTGAAAAACAAGCTATTGATGCTATTAACAAGGCATTGGATCAGTATGATGTTGAAATTGATAGGGATTTCAGACTTGATTTCCCTCCAAATCCCGATTTAGGTGATCTTGCAAGTACCATTGCATTTTCACTCACTAAAAAATTAAGAACTTCACCTCCTGAAGTTGCAAAGGATTTGGTTGATAAAATTGAACTTCCAGAAATATTCTCTAAAGTTCAAAATTTCGGTCCTTATGTAAATTTCTTCATTGATTATGATGTGTTCTCAAAGCTGCTGCTTGAAAAGGTCAGTGACAGTTACGGTCAGCTTCCTCACACAGGTGAAAAAATTGTCTTGGAACATACTTCCGCCAATCCTAACGGACCATTACATATAGGTCATATCAGGAATTCTATTTTTGGAGATTCCCTTTCAAGACTTTTAAAATTAGCCGGAAGAGATGTTATTACTCAGTATTACGTTAATGATATGGGCAGACAGATTGCCATTATTGTCTGCGGTATAACAGAACTTGGTTTGAATATTGATGATTATGAAGGAGATAAAGTTGACCATAAAGTTGGAAAGCTTTACTTCGATGCCAATAAGGCTGTTGAAGAGGATGAAAATTTACAGGCCAAGGTAGATGAATTAATTCAAAAATATGAAGAAGGTTCAGACGATGAATTAAATGCAATATTCGAGAAAGTAGTTTCAACCTGTATTTCCGGAATGAAGGAATCACTTCAAAGAATCAATATTATTCATGACGATTTTGTATGGGAAGGACAGTTTGTCAGAAGCGGCGAAGTCGATGACCTGGTTTACTATATTCAAAGGGAAGGATTCACCCGTGAAGATGATGTACTATACATTGACTTGACAGACTTTAACATTGAAAAAGAATTTGTTTTACGTCGTTCCAACGGAACTTCACTTTACTCCACCCGTGATTTGGCTTACCATAAATATAAGGCCACCTTAGGTGATACAGTACTTGATATTTTAGGTTCAGACCACAAACTTGCGGCTAAACAGATAAAAGTAATCTTTGAGGAAATATTCAGACAGACTCCTCCTGAAGTAATATTTTATGAATTCATCACACTGCCTGAAGGTTCAATGTCAACAAGAAAAGGAAAATTCGTATCTGTTGATGAATTAGTTGACGAAGCAGTGTCAAGGGCAACTGATGAGATAAAATCAAGAAACCCTGATTTATCAGATGAGCAAATCACTCCGATGGCCGAAGAAATTGGTATTGGAGCCGTAAGATTCTTCATCGCCAAATTATCCCCTGAAAAGCACCTTACATTCAAATGGGATGAGGCCTTAAGTTTTGAAAGGGGATGTGCTTCAATTCAATATGCCCATGCAAGAGCATGTAAATTACTTAAAAAATCAGGTAAAGATATATCTGCCTTAGAGGTTGCCGATGAATGGAGTCCTAACGAAGCGGAAAAGGATCTTGTAAGACAAATTGCCAAATTCCCTCAGGTTGTAGAAGACTGTGCAAATAAAAACAGGGTTCATAATATCACACAATACTGTCAGGATTTGGCAGGATCATTTAATAAATTCTACAAATCACAGCAGGTAATCGGTTCAGATATTGAAGATACCCGATTGATTTTAGTTGACAGGGCTAAAACAACTATTAAAAATGCTTTGGATATTTTAGGTGTTTCAGCACCTGAAAAAATGTAGATGAGTTGTTTAACTCATCATTATTTCTTTTTTTGTAATATTTATTCCACATAGTGGATGTAATCTTTTTTTCTTGGCAGTGGTTCTGGTGCTTCCATATCTGGATAGCCTAAAGCTACATGACCAATTCCTTCGTAGGTTTCAGGAATTCCCCATTCTTTTAAAAGTTCTTTTCCTTTTTTACTGCCGAATTCTTCACGTGCTCGGTGAATCCAGCATGATCCAATACCAATTGCATGGGCGGCATTGACAAGTACTGTAAGGACACTTGAACCGTCTTCAACATATGTTGGCATCTCACTATCTGCCAACACAATCAGGAGGGTTTTTGCACCGTAAAAGGGATCCATATCTTCTGGAACATCCACGGGGAAGTAACTTCTGTTCCATTCGGAAAATTCTTTAATTGTTTCGGGGTTTTGAATAACCACGATTTTAGGGGATTGTGCTCCTCTTGCTGTTGGCGCATATGTTCCTGTTTCCAGGATAGTTTTTAGTTCTTCATCACTAATCTGCTCGTCTTTAAACTTTCTAATGCTTCTTCTGGTTTTTAAGTCTTTAATTGTAGTATTCATTGTAAATTTCTCCTGTTTAGTATTATATTTCTCATTGTTAAACTTCAGGGTTCTGACTCCTTATTAACTTGTTAATGTATAATTCAATAGATGCATAGCATATCAGCGATCCTATTCCTCCTCCAAGAAGCATTCCGCAGTAGATTCCAAACTCTCCCATATTAAAAGTGAATCCCAGCAGGTATGCAAATATCAATACCAGTATGAATTCTCTGAAGGTTGTTAAAATGAGTGATGTGGTTCCTTTTCCAACACCCTGAAATACATTTCCTGCACTTGCTCCGAATGGAACGTACAATATGAATAGACACATTAACTGCAGAAAACTTGAAATCAACGGTTCTAATTGTGCACTTCCTTCTGAATATGAGAAAATAAATGCTATTTGGTTTGAAAAGACATTTAAAATTATGCAAACAATTATTGATGCAATCAAAGCTATTTTCACAGCATATCTTGCAGTAACTCTCAGGTTTTCATATTTTCGGGCTCCATATGCTACACCTGCCACGGATATTGCAGCTGTTCCAACTCCTATTGCCGGAAGCATTCCAATGTTTACTATTCTCCATCCGGCGGTATAAACGGCTACTGCTATAGGTCCGGATACTATTGTGAGCATGTAATTTACAAATATTGTTAGGACTGACAGTACCAGCTGCTCAAGGCTTGCAGGTATACCAACAACTAAAATATCTTTATACATCTTGTAGTCATTGTGGAAATCCTTGAAATTATAGGACAGGTATGTGTCTTTTTTGATGAATATCCAGTAAAACATTAAAAGTAAGCTTATTGCCGGTCCAAGTGCTGTTGCCAATGCAGCTCCTTTAATTCCCAGATTAAGAGTGTAGATAAATATCGGGTCTAGAATCATGTTTATTATAGCTGCCAGTGCTATTGGCAGTGTTGCTCTTTTAATGTCTCCTTCTGCTCTGAATGCTCCACCTACGATTGGAGGCATTAACAATGTGATTGTGCATAAAAATATAATAAATCCGTAATCCATTGCATAATTTAAAACAGTTTCCGCACCCATTAATTCAAGCAACGGTTTTAAAAATATGAGGAAAACTATTGTAATTATTAGTGACACTATTATGCTTAAAATCAGGTTGTGTATTGCGGCATTGTTTGCCGAATGTCTGCTTTTAGCTCCAATATATCTTGAAATTAAAGAGTTGCCTCCTGCACCCAGTCCGTTTCCAAATCCGACTAGAATCATAAATAAGGGAGTAATGTATCCTAGTGCGGCTAGAGGTTCTGTTCCAAGTCCAGCTACCCAGATGCTGTCAATAATATTGTTTGCAAATATTAAAAACATACTTGCTATGATAGGTAAAGATAGTTTGTTTATTGCATTTTTGGGGTCTCCTGTTATCATTTCAATATTTTTGTTTTTTTCCATTATTTTTTCCTCGCTTGCATATGCAATTATACTATTGTATATCAATTCTCGATATATGTAATTATTGTCGCAAAATTAAAAAATTGTTACAACTATTAAAAATTGATTTAACCGTCTAAAATTGCTCTGATTAATAACTTACGAGTTTATATGCTATGAATTATAAATTAATATTGTAAATGTCGACATTTCATATTGAAATTAACAAGGTGGTAAAATGTATATTCCCTACGAAAAGGATATATTACAAAAACTGGCGCTGATATCTTTTGCTCAGGCAATGCTTGCATTTATCGGCGATTCAAGAAAAGTAATAGGGTTCTATCCAACAGAATTAATTATTCCCACTTTCAGACATAAGTTCATGGATGGGGTTGTTGAACTTGAGGATGGAACATTGATGAACATTGAGTTTCAGACGGGAAATCTGGCGGAGAAATTTCTTTTGAGATGCGCTCAATATGCGGTTAATCTGAGGGTTATTAGTGGTAAACTTGTTGAAACAGTCATATTTTCAACAGGAATTAGAAAAAAATCAAAAAAACTTGCATTTATCTCAAAATTTTTCTCATTTGAACCAAAGTTATTTTTCTATTCTGAATTTGATGGATTAGAAAAATTAATTAATATTAAAAACAAAATAGAAAGTAAGGAGAAATTGACATTGCTTGATTGTTATAATTTGGTGTTTATACCGTTGATGGGTAATGTTGATAAGGTGAATGTAGCATTTGAAGTATTTAATATTGCAAATCAGGATGGTTTATTTTCTGAAGATATGAGATTGGAAATTAAAAAATGTCAGTTTGTTGTAGCATATATAATAGCTGATGAGGATGCTATTTTGTATAATAGGTTCATAAAGGTGATAAAAATGAATAATAGATTGTGGGATGAATATAAAAAAGGGATTATTGATAAAAATACTGAGGAAGTTACAAAGTCTGTTACT
>CACYBU010000124.1 GCA_902772665.1 uncultured Methanobrevibacter sp.
AGACCGGTAATGGACAAACTTAAAGTATCTAGAGAAAAATTAGCATTTGTTGTAGACGCAACTGCAGCTCCCGTAGCTGGTATTGCAATTATTTCAACCTGGATCGGGTTGGAAATCAGTTTAATTGCTGCCGGTTTCCAATCAGTTGGAGCAACCAATGTAACCGGATTCGGAATATTCCTGCAGACTATTCCTTACAGATTCTATAATATATTCATCTTAATATTCATTGTAATATCAGCATTGACATTATATGAATTTGGTCCGATGAAAAAAGCCGAACAGGCTGCACGTAAAAGAAAAGATGGTGATAAAGTTGTTATTCCCGAAGCACCAGGTTTTGATGAAGTTAAACCTGTTGAAGGAATTAAATTATCAGTATGGAATGCAATCATACCAATTTTAACTTTAATTGTCGGTGCACTTGTTGCATTCTACTGGAGCGGATACACAGGAATTTTAGGTGGAGAAGATCAGGCCCTCATTACTTTAATGAAAACCTCTCCATTATCCTTCAATGGTATATTTGAAGCACTGGCTGCTTCTGATGCATCCGTTGCATTGTTCCAGGCAGCACTTCTCGCATCCATCGTTGCAATTGTAATGGCTGTTGGTCAGCACATCCTAACAATTGAAGACACAATCTCCGAGTGGATTGGAGGTATGAAAACAATTGTTATTACTGGTGTAATCCTTCTTCTAGCATGGTCTCTGGGAGGTGTAATCGGTGAGGTCGGAACTGCGGATTATCTTGTCGGAGTTTTAAGCGGCACCATTCCAGCATGGATTGTACCTGCATTAATCTTTATTTTAGGAGCATTAATATCATTTGCAACCGGTACGGCTTACGGTACAATGAGTATCCTGATGCCTCTGGCCATTCCTTTAGGATGGGCAGTAAGTAGTGGGGATATGAACTTCACAATTGTCTGTACAAGTGGAGTGCTGACAGGTGCTATTTTCGGAGACCACTGTTCTCCAATTTCAGATACAACAATTCTTTCATCTATGGGTACCAGTTGTAACCATATAGACCACGTTCAAACACAAATTTATTATGCAATCTTTGTAGCATGTGTAGCCATATTTGTCGGATACATTCCGGCAGGATTAGGAGTTCCATGGTACATTTCCCTTGTTGTTGGTATCATAGTAATGTTTGTTGGTCTTAGACTAATAGGTGAAAAAGTAGACTTTGATGAAGTTGAGGAATCCTCCTCGTAAAACTTCATTATTTTTTTTAATAATATTGACTGCAAAGATGATGATAAGTGCAGAACCTGCACAAAAACTGTTTTTTAGGATAGAAATTACCATTATTCACATGATTTCTAACATAATAGAATGTGTTAATAGCTTCATCGATTTCTTTTGAATGAAGGAATTTACGCTTATTGTCATCATCACAAACGTCAAGTAGCCTTAAACGTCCGTTTTTTGTAAAATATATTCCCACGCTTGAAACCCTGCGTTGGCAAACGTTTTCAACAAGGAGTTTATAGAAGCATAATTCCAAACGATATTTTGAAAATGAACTGGAATTTCCGGTTTTGTAGTCTATTACGGTCAAATCCCCATTTTCATCTTCCAGAATTATATCACATATCCCCGAAAAACGGTGGGTTTCATCATGAAGGTATTCTTCATGACTGAATAATTTATAGTTATTGTCAATGAAGATTTCTTTAAAAAATAAGGATAAATTATTGATATGATCATAAATTGTTTCATAGGTAAAGTTAAGTTCATCGGCAATTCTCAGGAGTTCCATTTCAATATTAATATCGTCAAGTTCATCACCGTATTCTTCAGAGAACTTCTCGGCAATTAAGTGAACGTCAGATCCAAGCACCATATACTTGTTGGGTTCAACTTCTATTTCATCGATATATTGAAATTTAAATTCAAGAGGACATTTAAGATAAGTATTAATTTTTGATTTTGACAGTTTCATGCTAACACTATTAATAGGGTATTTGAAGCCGTTTGTAGACTTAATGACTTCATTTTTTTCAATTTTATCTTTTTAATTTGATCATTTCACTTTTTAACCAGTAATTTGGGTATATGCCTGAAAAGCACTGTTATAAATATGTTTGTAGCGTTTTGTGAGATTATTTTTAAAATAATCTTTATTTTCAAATATATCACATACAATATCATAAACTTCCACATCAATGTTGTCCGTTAAATATAGTATTAAATTATGCATTATATTTATAGGAGGTTTTTATTAAGCTGTGCACTGTTAATAATTTCGAGTTTTTAAGATAGGAATTTAAGATTTCCAGAAATCATCTCACAATCATGCTTTTCACAGATATTACACATCCCTTTCCATTGATTCACTATCAATATAAATATCAAATGTATCTAAAAAATCCCATGTATTCACTATGAGCAATGTCCAATACATTGTTTTTGGAAATTTCAGAGCTTTTATTTGTCTGATTGATGATTATTAATCAATCATAGTTTTTTTCATATTCTTCAAGAATTATTCGAGAACTGTTAGATGACCCTTCATTTATACAGATTATTTCAATGTCATTTAATGTTTGAGTGTAAATGCTGTCAAGACATTCTTTTAATTATTTTTTCAGCATTATAAATAGAAACTATGATGGATATTTTAACCATTTCAACACCTTAACAATAAATTATTTAATATTTAACCTATATATTATTAATTACATATTATTTTAGGAGAATGTTAAAAATGAAAGTAATAGCACTTCAAGCAAGTCCTCGCGTAGGCGGAAACTGTGATGTATTAATGGATGAAATGATTAAGGGTATTGAGGAAAACGGCGGAGAAGTCGTAAAGTACTATCTGGAAAAATGTGATATTGCCCCATGCAAAGCATGCATGTACTGCGCTGAAAATCCTGAATGCGTTAGAGCAGATGACGGAAATAAAATTATCGATGATCTGGTCGCAAACGACGGAGTAATCTTTTCAACTCCAATTTATTACGGTCAAATGTCAGCACAGGGAAAACTTATCATTGACAGGTTCTATGCAATTGGTCAAAACCCTGATAAAAGTTTATCCGGAAAAGCCGCACTGATATTTACTGAAAATCAGCCTGAAGGAACCTATGCAGAATACATTGAACTTACCAAATTCTCACCATTCACTTTTATGGGCTATGAGGTAATTGGTCATGTAGATGCAGGCAGTGCAGGTCCGGCAGGTATTGTAGCAACCGAACAGGAAGACAAATTAAAAGAAGCTTACGAATTAGGTTTGAAATTTTAAACCTAATTAACAACTTTTTTTTTTAGTTACGTACTCCATTACTTTTTAATATTTTCATTGAAAGGCGACTATTATGAATAGAAAAATAATTTTAACGTTTACATTGATTCTGGCAGTGTTTTTAATGGTAAGTGCCATTAGTGCCGAGGGTATATTTGACTGGTTTAATGGTGACGGCTCAAATGCAGATAATAATGATAAAACATTCATTGTCGGATTCAGTGATTTTCCTCCATTCGGATATAAAGACGACAACAATGAATATATCGGTTTTGATATAGATTTGGCAAGAGAAGTTGCAAAAAGAAACAACTGGACATTTAAAGCACAACCAATAATAGAATGGCAAACCAAAGAAGTGGAACTCAATTCCAATGTTATTGATTGTATCTGGAGTGAATTCACCATTGACGGAAGGGAAAATGATTATACCTGGTCAAACCCTTACTTTAACAATTCACAGGTTGTTGTTGTAAAAACTGATTCTGGAATCAATTCATTAGATGATTTGGAAGGGAAAATAGTTGAAGTTCAAAGTACAAGCAGTGCTTTAAATGCAATTGAAAATAATAAAACATTAAAGGATTCCATTGGACAAATTAATGAAATCAGTGATTATAATACTGCATTTATGAATCTTCAGTCAGGAGTATGCGATGCTGTAGTTGTGGATATAGGTTCGGCAGACTATCAAATCAAAGAAACATACTCTGATGGTGCATTCAAGATACTTGATGATGTTTTAGCATATGAAAAATACGGTGTTGCATTCAAAAAGGGTAATGATGAGCTTAAAAATCAGGTTCAAAAAACTCTCGATGAAATGTATAAAGATGGAACCGTTGAGAAAATAGCTCAAAATTATAGTGATTATGGAATTCCCGACGGGGTAATTTATCCATAACTATTTTTTTTAAAATTGATAACAGTTAAATTAAATGAAATATAATATTTACAATATAAATTATAAAAGTGTTGTTTTATGGGTTTGGGTTCTTTATTTAAAAGAGGAAAAAAGCAAGAAAAGCAAGAGGTAACCGATGACTGTCACATAGATATTAATACTGAAAACTGTGACGGCTGTGAAAAATGTTCAATTGCATGTCCAAATAATGTTTTAATCCTTGCCAACGGACTTTCAAGTGTACGTGATGCACAAGTCTGTAAAAGCTGTAAGGTATGTATGGCAATTTGTCCCAATGACTGCATAACTGTAAATTAAATAGTAAGTATGATGCAGTTTGACAATTTAAAAGTAAACATTTCAAATTCAAAAAAAAATATTTGCACATTTATTTAATCAGCACATTTTCCATGTTTGGTTCAGATAACCTGTCCCATCCTAAAAGGAGTTTAAATAATTCTATTCTCGTTAATAATAGTGTAGAAAATGGTAGAATAATACATTGAAAATAAAAAAATTAAATGTATCTATTGCTTTACTTAGAACAGTTAATATTCCTGCAAAAATATGAAAAAAAAGAAACCCGTCTCAGAAGATATTGTTGGGATTGCGAATATTGGTGGAAAATGGAATCTAGGAGAAGCAATAGCACAACACAAACCAGTGGATTTTGAAAAACATGATAAAGCTAAATCTGGAACATTTAATTTATATTAATGTAGTAAAAAATTTGTTCAACATTGAAAAGGTAAACTATGGATGAATATTGTGGCAAATGGCAAAGTTATTAATGTTATAGTAGGTAATGATAATTTAATTAAAAATAAATATGAAATCCTAGATTTTATAGGTGTATGTTATGAAAAATAATATGAGACTCATCGTAATATGTATTATTTTAATGTTAATTTTTTCAGGCATATATATTTTCATTTTTAAGAATGAATCTAAAATAGATAATAATTCTACAAATAATGTCAGTAAAACAAATAATTTGAATAAAACATTGAATAGTAGTAGTATTGATAATAAAAATAATAGTAATAAATATGAAGAGTCTACAAAATGTATTGAAAAAAATCAATATTCTGATAAGAACAAATCTAACAACACAACTTTCGATAGTGCTCGTATCGCTAAGGAATTAGTTGAAAAATATGTTTTAAATAAAAATCAAATTGCAAAATATCCAGTTTATAAAGAAAGAGGGGATTGGTTAGTTCCTATTTTTGATAAAAAAACTGGAAAATTTGTAGGTAGCGTTTTTTCAGGTGATGATCCAACGTTTTTACTTTTTACTAATGGTCCCGATTCTTATTATCAATATAAGAAAGTGATTTCTGGTAAAACAATAAAGCATGATTCAAATAAACCTGTTAAAAAAGTTAACAAAAAGAATACTAAAAAATCAATTAAACAAACAAAAAAAGACAATAAAAGTCAAAATAAATCAAAAACAAACATAAATGTCACTAATCGCACACCTGCTTTAAACCAACAATCTCCTGCAATCGAATCCTATAATAATATAAACTCTACGAGTTAAAGTTGTTAGTGAGTATTATAAAAAGTATCAAATTTTATCATATGATACTTTAAATTATCTCAAACAGATTAATATTAATCTAATATGCTCAGTACAATTAATTGTGTTTAGTACATTTTATATCAAATTAGATGTTGAAAAATATGCTTTAGATAATAATGAAATTGCAGGATATTCAATTTATAATCATCCTTCATGGTTAGTTCCTATTTTTGGTAAGAAGACTAAAATATTCAAAAGAAGTATATATATTTATAAAGAAGATTAAGCTTTAATTATGGGTTTTCAGTCTTATTATGAGTATAAGAAAATGATTTCTGGTAAAACAACAATGTATAATTCAAATAAATAGGTTAAAAAAGTTAGCAAAAAGAATTCTAATTAATCAACTAAAAGTAATATAAATACTAAAAATAACTCTAATATTGCGTATACTTCAAATAAACAAGTTTCTATAATGGAATAGAATTATAACCTAAATTTTATGAATTAAATATACTAAAAAGACTATTATATTGTATTATCATAATGAATGTGACATCAAATAATTAATCAGTTTGGTATCATCACTATTCTACTTGCGTATAGTCATAATCAACCTTCCAAATTATTATTAATGTGAACTCGTAAGTCAACGAGGGATAACTTGGTAATCCTTATGACTCTCAGAGCATAACAGCCCAAGAATAATTTTACAAAATGCAACAAACATAAAGTAAAAGACTATATAAATATAAAAACAGAAATATAAGATTAATGAAATTTTGGAGTAAAAAAAGATGATATATTCAACAGAAATTGAAAATATGTGTCTGGTACACAAAGGTGCAAATCACGGCCCTGCTCCAATACCTGAAGAGGGTAAATGGGTGAAAGCAAAAGAAGTAGGGGATATTTCAGGTTTCACTCATGGAATAGGATGGTGTGCACCACAACAGGGATGCTGTAAACTGACATTAAATGTTAAAGAGGGGATTATTGAAGAGGCTTTAGTAGAAACACTGGGCTGTTCGGGTATGACACATTCCGCTGCAATGGCGGGGGAAATACTTGTTGGCAAAACAATTCTAGAAGCATTAAATACTGATCTTGTTTGTGATGCCATCAACACTGCAATGCGTGAATTATTCCTCCAGATTGTCTATGGAAGAACTCAGTCTGCATTCTCAGAAGGAGGTCTTCAAATCGGTGCAGGACTTGAGGATTTGGGTAAAGGTCACAGAAGCCAGGTAGGAACAATTTACTCAACAAAGGCAAAAGGACCAAGATATCTTGAACTGACCGAAGGTTATATTACCGAAATAGGACTTGACGATGATGATGAAATCATAGGTTATAAATATATTAACTTGGGCATAATGCTTGATCAAATCAAGGATGGTGTTGACCCATTCAAAGCTATTGACAATGCTACAGGCCAATATGGTAGATTTGACGATGCTACCAAAAAAATAGATCCGAGGAGTGAATAAAAATGAGTTTATTTGAAAGTTATGAAAGAAGAATCGACCAGATCACTCCGGTGCTTGAAAAATATGGAATAAAAGACCTTCAGGAAGCAAAACAAATATGTCTTGATAAAGGATTTGATCCGTATGAAATTGTAAAAGGCGTTCAGCCAATTTGTTTTGAAAATGCCTGCTGGGCATATACTCTTGGAGCGGCAATTGCAATCAAAGAGGGTTGTGTGAAAGCATCAGATGCTGCAAGGGCAATCGGCGAAGGACTTCAGGCATTTTGCATACCTGGAAGTGTGGCTGATGATAGACAAGTTGGTTTAGGTCATGGAAATCTTGCATCAATGCTTTTAAGTGATGAAAGCGAATGCTTTGCATTTCTTGCAGGTCATGAAAGTTTTGCAGCTGCCGAAGGAGCAATAGGTATTGCAAACTCAGCAAATGAAGTGCGTGAAAAACCTTTAAGGGTAATATTAAACGGTCTTGGAAAAGATGCAGCATTGATTATTTCAAGAATCAACGGATTTACACATGTTGAAACTGAATTCAATTACTTTACAGGTGAAGTAAAGGTTGTTAAAGAAAAAGCATATTCGGATGGTGAAAGGGCAAAAGTCAGATGTTACGGTGCTGATGATGTACGTGAAGGGGTAGCTATAATGCATCTGGAAGGCGTTGATGTGTCCATCACAGGTAATTCAACAAACCCAACCCGTTTCCAGCATCCTGTTGCCGGAACATATAAAAAGGAATGTATTGCACAAGGTAAAAAATATTTCTCCGTTGCTTCAGGTGGAGGAACCGGAAGAACCCTTCACCCGGACAATATGGCAGCAGGGCCTGCTTCCTATGGTATGACAGACACATTGGGTCGTATGCATTCAGATGCTCAGTTTGCTGGTTCTTCATCAGTACCGGCTCATGTGGAAATGATGGGTTTAATAGGTATGGGTAACAATCCTATGGTTGGAGCATCAGTCGCCGTTGCAGTGGCTGTTGAAAAAGCAATGAAAAAATAAGGGATTACATTCATCCCTTTTAATATTTATTTTAACATTTCCCTGATGTTTCATTCAGGATATTTCAAGTGATATTATGACTGCACTGTGGGGACTGACAGTTAAGGGAATATGCGAATTTAACGATAAAATTCTGCTTTTAAAAATAAGACATGATTCCGCTCATGATGCTGATAAATGGGAAATTCCCGGAGGTAAAGTTAAAAAATGCGAATTTTTTGATGAAGCACTGAAAAGGGAATTCCTCGATGAAACAGGTCTTGAAATTCACATTGACTCGTTATATACTGTTGTAAGAAAGGATTACACTGCATGCAAAACCTCACAAGATATAAAATCAGTCCAACTTATCATGAAGGTAACCTGTCAAAGTGATCATGTTGAAATCAGTGAAGAACATGGTGAATACGGATGGTTCAGTTTGGATGAAGTTAATGACATGATTGAACATGAATTATTAACTCCTCCGGCAGTGGAAGCATTCACAAAAAAATAATTCTATTTTTCAAGATTTAACAGTTTTGCGGCATTCTCATAAAGTATCTGTGAGCGCTCTTTTTCACTCAGATGGATTTTATTAAAGTATTCCATCTCACTTGTAGACTCCCACATTGGATAATCGGTTCCCCAAAGTACCTTATCGCTACCGTAAGCATGAATCAGATCCAATGCAGTTTCAGGACTGAGGGCATACAGACTTGAACTTAAATCAACATACAAGTTTTTAAAACAGGATAATTCGCTGGTCGCCTCTTCCCACATACTCCATCCGGCAAAATGAGCTCCAATAAATTTAATATCTGGAAATTTTTCTAAAAATGGTTTAATCTGTTTGGGATTTGAATAATTATATCTGAAATCGCCGCAATGAACAAGCATAGGCACTTTGGCATCATTTACCACTTCACCGATTTTAAATGCACGTTCTTCATTCATTGCAAATAGCTGAAAATCGGGATGCAGTTTAACTCCCTTCAAACCCAGTTCAATCAGATAATCAAAATCACCTTGAATATCGTCACTGCCGGGGTGCAGTGTTCCAAATCCGGTGAATAAATCAGGATGAGTATTCACTGACTGGGCTATAAATTCGTTAATTGATTTTACCTGCTTTGAAGTTGTTGCAACGGAGTGGATAAGATAATGTGTCACGCCGACTTTATTCCCGTCTTTTATTAAATCATCTAATGTTCCGTTTAAGGACATATCTAAATCATAAAAATTTCTAATTCCCATAACTGCTTTATCGGCTATTTTTTCAGGGTAAATATGACAATGTGCATTGATTATTTTCTGCATATATTGAGCCACCTCTATTTTAATATAATCTCTCACCGGTATATATATTTTCTTCACTGTATATTCTAATCAGTCTGTCGATTAAATCATCATACATTAATCTGCACCCTACTGCACCTCCCTGTTTTGTTTTAACATTGTTTAGGGATGTGTTGGAAAATTCACTGCAGTTATTGATGATATACCACATTCCATGAGGTGTGTATATGAATAATTCTCCTTCGCCGTTTTTTGCTCCATTTTTGTATCTGTCCTTTGGGTCATATATTTTAGTTGAATGAACGGCAAGTCTTGACAGGTCCTGTTCTGGTCTTGTCCCTGTTTTTTCAAATAGCATTTTTAGCCATTCATAGGACTGGTCAATAAGTATGGTTTTTTTAAGGGGGTCTGCAAAAGCTTCCTTTATTTTGTTTTGTCTTTTTTCAAGGGTGTTTGTTATTCCAAGTATCTCTTCAACTTTCGCCACATCATTCTCAAGGCATCTCCATCCTTCGGGTCTGCCTGTAACCTGAACGTTTCCTTCTACAAAGTCCATTCTTTTGAATTTTCTAAAGTAAAGTTTTACCTTTTCAAAATCTTTATCGGGAATACGCTTGTTCAGGCCATAAAGATAACCATATTCGTTGGCGTCAAAGCATTTGGTTTCAAGTTTCAAATCTTCATCATGCATATTAATCACCATGTACTCAAATATTAATTTTGTGTTATGATTTGATATAAAATTATTGATTTATTTAAGAAAAATTGGAATTTTAGTATATATCTATAATTTTCAGATTAATGCCAATGGTATAACCAAATTTTTGTTTAGTAATATTTTTTTATATTAAAAACCAATATTATTACTATGGTAAAGGTAAGTATTTTAGGATCAACTGGAATAATCGGGAAAAACGTAGCGTTTACTCTTGCACGTGAGGATACAGTTGATGAAATTGTAATGTTTTCAAGAGTTGAAAGTCTTGACAAAGCAAAGGGAGAAACTTATGATATGTATGATGCATTGGCTGCACGTGATATTGACTGCAAATTAACTCCAAGTTCTGATTTTAATGATATTGCAGGTTCGGCCATTGTGCTGATTGCAGCCGGAATACACAGGGAAAAAGGAATGAAAAGACTGGATTTAGCTATTCCGAATGCTGAAATTGTAAGTTATTACTCCAAAAAAATTTCAGAGCATGCTCCTGATTCAATAATATTGGTCGCAACCAATCCTGTCGATGTAATGACTACTGTTGCCCTTAAAACTTCTGGATTTAAAAAGAGCAAGGTAATAGGTGTTGGAAACCACCTTGATTCCCTGAGGTTGAAAAATTATTTCTCAAGACAAATCGATATTAACAGCTCAGAAGTACATACCAGGGTAATCGGTGAACATGGAGATCATATGGTTCCTCTTTTAAGTTCAACTACTATTGGAGGTATTCCTCTTAAATATTTCGTAGAATATGTTGATTTGGATATCACTGGTCTTGTTCAGCAGCTGAAACATGCTGGAAATACAATTATTTCTAAAAAAGGTGCAACGGAATACGGTCCGGCTTTTGCTATTTCAAACCTGATGTCCACCATACTTACGGATTCACACAGAATTCTAACCGTCAGCAGTTATCTGGACGGTGAAATCGAAAGGGTCGAGGACGTTTCACTGGGAGTTCCTGCTGTAATAACTAAAAAAGGTGTTGCAATGATTGTACCGATTCACATGAATGATATTGAAAAAAAAGAATTCTTCGAAGCGGCACATACAGTCAGGGATGCAACTGAGATAGTATTGGAAAATCTTAATATTCAATAATCTGTAATAATGTATAAAAGGTGGATAAAAATGAAACTTGTCGTTCAAAGAGTAACATCAGCTAGTGTGGAAGTTGAAGGTGAAATTGTAGGTGAGATATGGGAGGGACTCATGACTTTGGTTGGATTCGGTGAAAACGATACTGAAAGGGAAGCAGACTATCTGGCCAGAAAACTTGCAAAATTAAGAATTTTTGAAGATGAAAACGGTCGTATGAATAAATCAGTAATTGATATTGGAGGAAAACTGCTACTGGTTCCCCAATTTACATTATATGCACATACTAAAAAGAACAGACCATCCTTTCACAAGGCAATGTCTCCGGATAAAGCCACAGAGTTATTTGATTATTTTTCAGAAAAATGCAGAGAATTAGTGGAAGTTGAAACTGGAGAATTTGGAGCTTTTATGAATGTGAACCTCCTGAATAATGGTCCTGTAACTATTCTTTTGGAAAAAGAATTTGAATAATAATAACAAATTAAATACAAATATTTAAAAACTTTTACATCCAAATATATAATTTACTGACATTAGGGATGTAAAAATAAATGTCTATTGAAACTCCAAGATCCGAAGAAATCAAAAGGTTGACTTCACCGATAACCTTTAAAGACTTTAAAGCTTATGACAGTGAGGGAAATCTATTAAAATGCAGTGAAACATTATCAGATGTGAGATTTATAGTGGAACCTAGAGTTGCACATTTATCTGATAATGAAATTCTACAATATGCTCCTGACTGTAAAACAGCATCTAAAATCAGGTTAAAAAGAGGTTTTGGAAATATTCAGGACATTTTACTGATTCATGAATCACTTCCATGGATAGCTGCACTGTATTATGTTGTTTTGATTTGCATATCCGTTCCCTTTGCCTTTTCAAAATTTGCCATTGGAATGTATGCATCACTTGTTCTTTTCATTGTGCCTTTAATCTATTTATATTTTGTTTTTAATATTAAACGGTATGTTAGAAAAACTGTAAAACCAAAAGTGAAAAATACAACCCAAAATAAACAAACGATTGATGATAAAGAAGTTATAATCCAAAAACAGGAAGATACTAGTGTTGAATCCCTTAAAAAATATGAAAAACAAATTATTGATTTAAATGTTTTGTTTGATGTAAAAGAGGAAGTTGTTTGTGGTTTAATTGAAAAGCGTTTTGAACCACCTCAATTGACTTATGATAAATTCATGTCTTCAATTGACAGTTGCCGTAAATTATTCGATTCACAGTCAAAATCAGCATTGAATATTATTCATATGGCTGCTGATGACACTCCAAGGGTTCAAAATGAAATTGAAACTAAAATCAATGCAATGAAAACAATTATCAATCAGATTGAAGAGCTTACCAACGAACTGGTAATCAATATCAGTTCCTCTCAAGAATCTCCAAATGAAGTCAATAATTTACTGGAGGATATGGAAAATCTAATCAGTTCTGTTAAAGATTATTAGGTGATAAAATGACAAAAATTTGTCCTAAATGTGGAAAGACATTACCTGAAAATGCAAAGTTTTGCATGGATTGCGGATATAATATTGACAGTGAATCTGATCAAGGAAATTCAAATATATTTTCCAACGGTTCAATTTTCATAATTCTGATAGTAGCAGTTTTGCTTATAGGTGGCATATTTGTTATAACATCTAATTTCGGAGGACATGACGCTCCTGCGCAGGATGATGTTAAAGACCAGCATGCTGTTGATTTAATTATAACTGATGTAAAAGGATGGGATTCCGATGATGATTCAGATGCATCATATACATTGTACATGGAAGCCATATTTAATAGTGTACCTAATAATTTGAAAGGATATAATGTAAAAACAACCTATTTTGATGCAAACGATTCAGAGATTGGTCATGAAACCGAAACATTGGAAAATGTTTACTATGAGAGTGAATATGCAATAAGTTTCGGATTTTATACAACTTACAAATTGCCCGATCCTGACCATGTTAAAGTTGAAATTATTAAAGACAGAAAGGTTATTGATACCTTCAGCGAAAAAATTGATAAAAATAAAATTGATTATTTAAATTAAAGGTGATGAAAAATGGCTGAATTTTCATTAGATATAGATGGAATTAAAGAAGATGTTGAAACTTCTTTAAATGAACAGAAAGAAAAATTAGAAGATTCTAATCTTAAAAATCAAGCAAGCAATAATGCACAGGCAATATTTGATGCAGACCTAACCAATCCTCATGAAAGGGAAAATATCATAAAACCTCTTGATGATTTCGGATTAAATGACATGTCAAAATCAGCAGCCCATAATGAAATGCTGGCAACAAGATTTGTTGATTTGACAAAAGGAGGTAAAGATGCAGACAATATTGGAGAACAGTTACTTGAGTTAAACAAACAGATGAAGGATTTGGATCCAAGTAGAGTTGATTTTGCAAAAAAAGGAGTTATTGGAAATTTAATGAATCCTGTTAGAAAATACTTTGCAAAATATGAAAAAGCTGAAGGAGCAATCTCAGATATTGTAGAATCCCTTGACAAAAGCAGTAAAATACTTCAAAATGACAATATCACTCTTTTAAATGAGGAAAATTACTTAAGACAAGTGACAAATAAACTTCTTGCCGATATTGAACTGGGTAAACAGATGGATGCATCAATTGAGGCGCAGATACAATCTGCTGAAATAGAAGGAGTCGATGAGGAAAAAATTGCATTTGTCCGTGAAGAGATTTTATTCCCGTTAAGACAGAGAATCATGGATATGCAGCAGATGATAGTTGTAAATCAGCAGGGAATTGTTTCACTCAATGTTATAAGACGTAACAATAAGGAACTGATTCGTGGAGTAAACCGTGCTAAAAATGTAACTGTTTCAGCATTGAGAACCGGAGTTATGGTTGCAAGTGCACTGTATGACCAGAAAATTGTCATGGATAAAATCAATATCTTAAACCAGACAACTGAAAACATCATAGAATCTACTTCACACATGCTTAAAGAGCAGGGCAGCGAAATTCAAAAGCACAGTGCCGAAACAATGATTTCACCTGAAGTCTTAAAATCAGCATTTGCAGAGGCAATGCAGGCTATTGAAGATGTAAGCAATTATAAAACTCAGGCTCTACCTAGAATGAAAGAAACCATTAATGCATTTAGCGACATGGCTGATGAAGGTCAGAAAACCGTTGAAAAACTTGAAACCGGTAATAAATTAATTGAATAAATATGAATCTATTGGAAAAAATTAAAAACTCATGGTGGGTAATCCTTTCGGTAATCATTGGTTTAAACGGTATAGGATTTATCTACATTGGATCGAAACATAATAATAAAAATTGGATACTTGAAGGAATTACCTATGAATTCCCATGGTTTTTTTACTTAATAGTTTATGCAATTTACGGTCATAGCAATCCGTCAACTTTAATAATCACTTTTGCAGCTATATTATTGCTGATAAGCTTGATTCGCTCTATTTGGGTGGCAATTAAACTTGCCGATGTATATGACAACAATGAAAAGTATACCATTAAGCAGACAAACTTAAACAATTCAACTAACCTCAGCAAGGACGATACTCCTAAGTTAAGCTGCTGTTTAGGTCTAATATGTATTTTCATCATAATTGCAGTAATTATCATCCTTTAATTTTAGTGGTTGAATGTTTAGAAATATGAGAAGACAAAAACAGCAGCTTTCAAAAGAAGAATGTATAAAAATATTAACTGATGAGCCCAGAGGAGTTTTGGCTCTTTTGGGAGATTATGATTATCCATATGCAGTTCCAATGAGTCATGTATATATTGACGGCAGAATTTACTTTCATGGGGCGATGAAAGGTCATAAAAACGATTCCATTAAAAAATATGATAAGGTTTCATATTGTGTTGTTGATAAGGGATTCACAAACGAAGACGGATGGTCATATACATTCAAAAGTGTAATTGTTTTTGGAAGAATAAAAATATTAACAGACCGTGATGAAAAAGTGGAAAAATTAACATGCCTTGGAGATAAGTTTTTCCCATCTCATGAAGATACAGTGGATGAAATCTCACGGCTTCTAAATAAGACAGAAGTTTTTGAAATAACAATTGAACATATAACCGGTAAGATTGTAGAAGAAAAATAAGAGGAAATTATAATTATGATAGGCAATGACTGGGATTTGGCTCTGGCCAATGAGTTTAAACAAGACTATTTTTTAAAAATAAAGGATTTTATCTGCGAAGAATATAATACAAAAACCATCTATCCTCCATATGAGGAAATATTCAATGCTTTTAAATTCACGCCTTTAGGAAATGTCAAAGTGGTTATTTTAGGTCAAGATCCATATCATGAAGCCGGTCAGGCACATGGACTTGCATTTTCAACACCTGAAGGAAGACCAATTCCCCGCTCATTAAAAAATATTTTTAAAGAAATCAACATGGAATATGATTATCCGATTCCGGATTCAGGATGTCTTGAAAAATGGGCTAATCAAGGTGTTTTTTTACTGAACACTGTTTTAACCGTTGAAGACGGCAATGCCAACTCCCATTGTAAATGCGGATGGCAAATTTTCACGGATAAAGTTATCAAAATATTGGATGAACAGGAACAGCCAATTGTATTTTTGCTCTGGGGCAAACAGGCAGAAAAGAAAAAAGAGTTGATTTCAAACCCGAATCATCTTGTTTTGATTACATCACATCCCTCCCCTTTCTCAGCAAGACGCGGATTTTTAGGCTGCAATCATTTTAAACTTGCCAACGAATTTTTAAAAGAAAATAAAAAAGAAGAAATTGATTGGAATTTAGTATAATCCTTCTTTCCACCGGGAATCTCTTTTAACTCTATCCTTTTCTGTGTAGCATCGTTTGAATGTTGAAGCGGAATCAAACAATACTCATAAACCTGTACTTTTTTTTAATTGGCAGCATGATATCTGTTGTTTTGTAATGATTGTGCTTGATGTATGAATCGATGTCCTGCACCGATGAAGAGAAATTCCGAGTTATGGGATTGAATTTGTTGTTTAACATTGTCTTTTATGTATTCTGTTGGAGAATTTTCAAGTCTGTCCGTTGTTTATTATAAACATTACGTTTCTGGAAACTTCCATGTCAAGAGATTCAATTGTGGTTCCAACTGCATCCAAAAGAACCGTACTTTCGATTGTATGTCTGTAAGCTCATTAACTTTTTGATTTTGTTTTTCAGTATACAATTTTAAATCACAATTTCATATTTGATTTTCCGATTTTCTCTTCTTCTTGAGTCCTTATCAACAAAATCATAAACAAGAGGGTTTTCAATCAGGATTTTCCATACTTCATAATTTTCAGTTATGAAATCTTCATTGAATTTCATATTTTTTTCTATAATGGGGCATTTGTATGGAAATTCCGTTTCATCAATTACCAGATGAAAATCACCGTTTTTGGATATGTGGGGTACTAACGGGAAAGTTCTGCATTGTATTGGTCGGATTTTCCTGTCACATTTTGGGGGGTTTCTGCATTTGACTAGGCCTACATCTCCTTTCCAGGAGTGAGGAAAATCAAGTTCCTTTGCATCAACGTAATAGACTTTAAATTCATCACTGCCCTCATACATCAGTTCTTCACCGGGAATTAGGAATAATGCAAGGTCTTCGTTGGGATAATCTTCGCTGTCATAGACACAGCAGATTTCTCCACATAATTTTCCACAGTCAAATTCAAGCGGTGATACTTTATCAAGTCTTTCATAAATATTTTTGATTGATATTTTCATATCTTCCTGACTAATCTCCATGTTTTTTAATTGATTTTGAAAAGATAAATAATTTGTTAATGGTAAAATTTTAAAATTTGATTTATTGAACTTATTTTTAAATATATATGTTAATATGTTGTATTTTTAAGTGTAATCAAAAATTCTTCAATGTTTTATTTTAAAATAACTTTAAACTGCAAGTATTTGAATATAATATGGTCAATAATTATTATTTTCATTTTCAATTATATTTTGTTGTTAAAAAAATAATCCCTATAATTTTATCTTTTTATTGCTAAATTTAACTAAATATCAATTAAAAGCTTAATTTTAATGTATTATTAACTTTATTTAATAAAATTGAACAATTTTAAACATATTTAGTAAATAAAAAGCTTTATATAAGATATTTGTAATAAATAATTGTGAAGTGGGATAAAATCCCATGGTTTTTTAAAAAAATTCTATAAGGGAGGTAAACTATTTTTAACAAAAAAATATTGCACACTATGCTTTTAGCATTAATACTTATTTTTTCAATTAGTGCAATACAGGCAAGTGATGTTAATATAACAGATTCAGATAATCTCACAAATGTCAGTGACGGAAATATTGAAATTGAAAGTTCACATGATTTGGAATCTGTTAATTCAAATACTTTTTCAACTAACAATGATGATACTTCCTTAAAACAAACAGCTAAAAACCAAACAGAATTAATATCACATACCAATATTACTTATAAGGAATCCTACAGTGTTACATTAAAGGATTCAGATAATAATGATGTTTTGGAAAACAGTGCAGGTGATTTTGTTATTAACAGTGTAAACTACACTGCAAATACAGATGGTATGGGCGTTGCCAGTGCTGATTTATCATTAAATCCAGACAAATATGCTGCAAATACATATTTCATCGGTGACGATGTATATGAAGCCAGTAACAATCTGACAAATACTCTTGAGGTATCACCTACAATCATAGCCGATGATGTTACTAAATATTATAAAGGAAGTACTCAATATAGTGCTACATTTCTTGACAGTAATAGAAATGCCCTGGCAAACAGAAATGTAACTATTACAGTCAATGGCAAAACATATACAAGAAAAACCAATGCCACTGGAGTTGCAAATCTGTCTGTTGATTTAAAACCGGGCACATATAAAGTTCTCTCAACTAACCCGGACACAGGTTATAAGTTAACAACTTCCTTTAAAATTTTATCAACTATCTCTGCCAGCAACCTTAATAAATTGGCCGGAGACAATAAGAAATTCAAGGCAAAATTCTTTAAAAGCAATGGTGAAGCATTAGCCAATACATATATTAAGTTTAAACTGAAAGGCAAAATATATAAAGTTAAAACAGATACTAACGGTAAAGCAAGTTTATCTGTAAAAAAACTTAAAAAAGGAACATATAAGATTGTATGTTATAATAAGGACGGTTTAACCAAAACTTATAAAATCAAGGTTTACAATAAGGTTTCAACTAAATTATCAACTCGCTCATATACTTTCTTTAAAAATGAGACTAAAAAAATAAATGTAACTCTCACCAGCAGTTTGGATTATTCTCCAGTTTCCGGCAAATACATTAAAATCACTGTAAATGGCAAATCATATTATAAGAAAACCAACACTAATGGTGTGGCATCTCTTAAATTGCCATCACTTAAAAAAGGAGTTTATAAAGTTAAGTTTATATTCAGTGGAAATACTCATTATAAAAAATCAAGTGTCTCAAAGTATGTTGTGGTAATCACTACAAGCGATCCTACATTAACTGTTAAAAGCACTAAAACATTTGGTTACGGTGCAGGAACTTCATTTAAAGTATCTGTAACAGCCGGTGGTGTAGCATTAGTTAAAAAAGCAGTTACCTTTGAGGTTAATAATAAAACTTATGTAAAAAGTACTGACAGCAGTGGAATTGCTTTTTTACCTATTAAACTTGATATCGGCAATTATACTGTTAAATATTCAATTGATAATGATTCCAGAGTAAATGCCAAATCTTCATCAACTCCAATTACAGTTAAACTGAGAGTCAATACCTCACTTAAATGGAAAAGTGGAACTTCATTTTCAGAATCCTCACAGACTTTTAAAGTGGTGTTGACTGATTCAAAAGGTAAGGCAATTTCCGGTCAGACAGTTAAATTAACTATTAAATCCAAAACCTATTCTGCAAAAACATCTTCAAAAGGATATGCAACATTCAAAACAAGTATTGCTGTTGGATCTTATAAAGTTACTGTAAAATTCAAAGGTACTAATAATTATGTTGGAAATTCAACATCAAAATCCATTGAAATTACTTATTCAAAGTCAGTTAAAGGAGTCAATGAGAAAAATACCATTAAGGATTTAAGTTCATATCTTAAATCATCCAGTAATTGTCAGGTAGGAAATTCAAAAATCAAAAAACTTGTAAAATCCCTTACAAGCGGTTTAACCAGTGATTATGATAAAGCAACTGCCATATTCAATTATGTAAGAGACCATGTATCTTATAGTTTCTATTATGATACTAAATATGGTGCTGTTGGTACACTGAATGCTAAAAAAGGAAATTGTGTTGATCATTCACACCTGCTGGTTGCAATGTATAGAACAGCAGGTCTTGCTGCCAGATATGTTCATGGAACCTGCAGATTTAGCAGCGGAAGTTCCTATGGGCATGTATGGGCTCAGGTTTTAATCGGAGATAACTGGGTTTGTGCTGACGCTACAAGTTATAGAAACTCTTTAGGACAAATTGTTAATTGGAATACGAAGTCGTATAGTTTACATTCAACATATGCAAGTCTTCCATTCTGATTTTAACTTTTTTCCTTTTATTTTTTTAGACTATTTTTAAATAATCAAATTTACATAATATTATTTAGAAAAATTTGTTTGTGTGGTTCAATGAATGATGTTACTTTAGATATTGTAAAAAATAATCGTTATTTTATCAAATCTCCTTTTAACGGAAAAATTATCAGCATACTTGTTGAAAACAGAGATTATGTTGATAAAGGTCAGGTTATTGCTTTGCTTAAAACGACAGCACATATGTTGATGTGGAAGCCGAATACTCGGGTATTGTTGAAATGTTATGCGTCAATTCAGTCAGTGATGTTGAAAAATGGCAGGATCTGGCGGTTGTTAATGTGGAAAATTCAAAGGAATTATATTATTTTAATAATATTGCGGTTACTGATAAATCCCCTGATTATGAGGTAATATATGCTTTCCAGCAGGAAGTTCTGCCGGGACTGATATATTCGGAAACAGAAAATTTCATCAAAGGAATTGCCCTTGATGAAAGAGGTTTTATATATTTTCTGTTTAAGGAATTCTATGAAAACAGCAATATGACTATTCCATTTGAAAAGGATGATTTTATCATTATTGAGGAAGTGATTGGAGATATTATTTTTATTGAAATTGATTGGCCCAAACTGAACGGCCCTCTTCTTGCCTGGAGAACTTATATTTTAATTAATTCAGTTAATCAAAAAATTCAGGTTTTCAATACTGAAAGATATCATGAAGATGATTTGATTATCGTATCTGTTTTGCCTGTTGACAGTCGACTGAAATACTATAACTATGGTATTGCACCAGGTGATGTGAAACTTGAAAAACAAAAGATTATCAATATATTCATTGAATAATCATCTTTTTTTCGATATTTTTTTATTTTTACTCATTTTTTAGCCATATTTTTCACACCATTTTTTTTACACTATAAAGTAAATATTGATTTAATGTCGTTAAATTACATACTGGCATCATTTTTGCTTTTAATTTTTCAAATAGCTTATATACTTCTTTGTTTAATAATAATTAATACATTTAATTTATGTAGGTGGATTTAAATGACAAATTTTGATTTTTTAAAAAATTTTAATAAAGAACTATATGAAATTGGTGTAAAATTGGAAGAAGATGTTATAAAGTCTCCAAGAGCAGTAACAGCGGATGCAACTCTTTTTCTTGAATGTTTGGTAAAGGATATCTACAGGATTACACATAATAAACTGGATCCTAATTTGATATCATTTTATAAAAAAACCGATAATTTATACAGGTTAGGTGAAATTACCTATATTTATAAAGGAAAACTTCAGGATGCTTATAACTTAAGGAATAAAATCCACAATGAAAACCTGAATGAAGAAAAAGAGAAGAAACTGGCTTATGATTTGCATAAACGCCTGTATTACATCTCAAAAAAATACTTCAGAGATTACTGTGATGAAGAAAAATTCATTCAAATCCCTGATTATAAAAAACCAACACAGGTAGATATTCATTTTGACACATGTATTATCTGCGGAAGTTCAAATTTAAAGTCAATATCCAACATGTGTAAAAACTGCAATCAGAAAATAGAAAATGCCAATTTCATGTTGAGTGTTCAGAATACATTGCAGGATTACAATTTCACACGTGATGATTTGATTGAGTTGGGAATTGATGAAGGAAGATCCATTTTACTTTTAATGGATTTGTCAAAGTACAATGCAGTTACTAACCATGGACATTACTACACAATCAATCAGGAAAAATTTGATGATTATCTATCTGAAATTAATCTGTATGTTGAAATCGGAACTCTGATAACCAAATTTTATAAGGATGAAATTGAACCAGTTGAAATTAAAAAAACAGATGAATATATTAAAGGCAGTCAAAATCAAAAGCCTTACCGTGAGTTTTACAAACTTGTAAATCGTAAACTGGAAAAAACATTTGAAGACAATCTGTTGAAATTTGAGGATATTGCTAAAAGCATGAAATTGTCATCAATGGATGAAAGGGAAGTGCAGCATTGGTTTTACCGTGAAAAGGAATCATTTATTGATGGTAGTTTAAACGAACCGTTCATATTATACAATGAAATCATGATTAATGATTTCTTCAGATTAAAGAAAAAAGGTCTGGACGATAAGGAAGCACTTAAAGAACTTAAATTGTCCTATGACATTTATTATTTCTGGCTGAACCAGTTTATGGGAGGAGGATTTTATAAAAAATCCAGAAATGTCAAAAGGGAAATCATCATTAAAGAACTCAAAAAGAATAGAACCTTAAATGATGCTATTGATATTGCAGGAATGAGCCGTGAAGAATTTGATAAAATGTACCTTCTCTCAAAAGATTCCAATGACGAATTTTACAAAAAATTTGAAAAGGAATATACTCAGAAAAGACAGAGATTACTAATCAAACATCTGCAAAAACACAATTTAAATAAGGCCATTAAATTAAGTAAAATAACCCGTACTGAATTTTTAAGATGGTATTATCAGGAGGAATCTAATTATTCTGATTTCTATAAGAAAACAACACAGTTGCTGATGGAGAAATATTTATTTTATAGAAGAATTGGCTGGAATAAAAAAGGTATTCTTAAACACATCAATGTCTCAAAGGATATGTATGATTCCTGGTCAAGACATTCCGAACTGGACATTTTCAATAATTTTAAAAATAAAAATAGTGAAATAACCGCCAGTTTAGTTAAAAAGGGATTGGTTATTAATGGAATTAAAGAAGGTAAAGGAAAAGAGGAAGCTATTTTTTCAGCTAATATGACACCTAGGGAATTTTTAGAAATATACAATACTAGTAAAAAGGAAAAAACAGATTTCCACTTGAGATTTGACCTTGAATATGAGAAAAGCAGGAAGAAAAAATTTATCAAGCATATTGAAAAAGAGGATTTTTATAATTCCATTCTTAAAAGTGAAATTTCACAAAAGGATTTTAACAAGTGGTATGTAAAAGACCAAGATACATTTATAGCAAGCAATATTCCCTCTGAATTTTATTTAACCACAACTAAGGCGCTGATGGAAAAATATCTTCAGGCAAGAAGAGATGGTAAAAATAAACCTGATGCAGCTAAGAGTGTAGGATTGTCAAATACCATTATTAACAGATGGCTGAAACACCCTGAGTTTGATTTGTTTTATGAGTTTTCAAGGGAAAATAAACAGGTTACCATTGATTTGGTTGTTGAAGGATTTAAAGCAAATAAAACAAAAAGTGAAGTTTCAGTCATTTATGACATTCCAGTTAAAACAATTGAAGACTATATTGAATTGGGTAAAAACGGATTTATTAAATATGAGGAGTTGTTTGACTTGTATGAGAATAATGTAATTCCGAATCATCTGGATGTTTTTCTCAATTACTTCAAAAACAAATCATTTAACAAATCCTTGAAAAAAGCCAAATTAACTAAAAAAGAAGTTTATTACTATTCTAAGTTAGGTCAATCAGGTAATATTAAATTCAAATGTTTTTATAATGATTATTTGGATATGAAAATTGGGATATATGTTGACAATATCTTGTCTAAAAAATCGGCTAAAATTGCATGTAAAAATTCCAGTATGACTTCGGAGGAATTTAAAGAAAACCTGGAAAGAATCAATGATTTAATATTGAATGGGAGATTCAGGATAATTGAAGATTATCTTGTGAAACATAAAACCAACGGATTGAAACTGGCCAGTATTGCCGGAATGGAAGTTGATGAAATCTATGACTGGTATTTCAGAGGTAAGGATGGTGAAGAAAAATATGTTGATTTTGCCCTAGTTTTTGAGATTGGTCTTATTCTTCCACGTGTATTTGCCTACTGCAAAGCAAAAAAAGTCGGCATATCAAAAAACTGGTTGGAAAAAAGGTTTAAAAAAGACTTGGGCAGTGCTGATTATGAAATCTGGAAAAAATTTGATATTTTCAATCAGAAGGATCTCTTGATTTTTAATATGCATGAGATTTTAAGTGAAGATACTATAATCTCTGTTTTTAAAAACTTCGACTTTCTTTCAGAAGATGATCCTTATGAAACTGATGCTGAGAGATTGGAATTTGTTAAAAACGTCATAAATTATAATTTCACTCGTGTAATTAAGGGCACTGCCGTTGATCAAAGTAAAATTGCAGGTAATTAATTTACCTGTTTTCTTTTTTTTTTAATTTTCCTATTTGTTGTTGAACTTTCACTGCATTTGGAATTCGGGTAATCAAATGTATACAATATATGTCATAGAAAATGGGTATTACTTTAGTCAGTTATTTTCAAAAAGAATGTTTTTGTTAAAAAAAAATTTAAATTCAATGTAAGATTTCTTATTTCAGTTATATGGTCTTTAAATAAAATTATTGTTCATATGTTTGATGTATATTGGATATTTTTCTATTTAATATTGTTAAATTATACTGTTTTTTCAAATACTCATATAAAAATTAATGTTTTAGTTTTAATATTCTTATTTGTCTTTATAATTTATTTCATATGTTATAATCTTTTTATAGTTAAATTCAAGCATAAATTAATTTAATACATTATTTTAACTATATATTAACCTTATTTTTTAAAATTAAACTCATTAAATTGGATTTAGCTAATAAAAAGGTTTATATAAGATATTTGCATATAATATTTAGTAAGCGAGACATATCTCGTAGAATATTAAAAATATTGTTATGGAGGTAAAATATTTGAACAAACAAATATTACTCACTATATTGGTTGTACTTACTGTTGCATTATCAGTTGGTTCAATTTATGCTAGTGATGTAAATGTTACAGATGTATATACTACTGACCTGGATAATGATACATCCATCACAACCAGTGAAGATCAAAGTGGGTTATCAGTATATGAATCTGTTGTTGATAATGATTCATCATTTGATGTTTTAAAATCTGAAGATTCAAGTACTTTATCAAATAACATTGATGAGAGTAATATTATATCAAGTAAATATAATACAACATCTGCTGCTATTGATGTATCAAAAACAATCACTTCAAAAGATATTACTAAGTATTACAAAGGAAGTACAAAATACACTGCAAATTTTTTAAACTTAAACAGCACGGTATTGGCAAATACAAAAGTTAAAATTACAGTAAACGGCTATACTTATACTAAAACAACCGACAGCGATGGAGTTGCTTCCTTGGATATTAACCTTAAACCTGGAACTTACAAAGTTACTGCTCAAAATCCAGTGACCGGTTATAACTTGACTAACACTTTTAAGATTTTAACCACAATCACTGCCAGTGATGTCAGTAAGGTCTACACTGATGGTAAAAAATTCTATGCAAAATTCCTTAAAAGTAACGGTAAAGCATTAGCCAATAAGAAAGTTAAATTCAAGATTAATAAGAAAACCTATACTATAAAAACAAACAGTAAAGGTGTTGCTGGATTATCATTAAAAAACCTTAATAAAGGAACATATCAGATTATCTCATATAATAAGGATGGTTTGACAAAAATCAACAAAGTTAAAGTTGTTGGTTCATCAACCACTTCATTAACTGCTTCCGATTACACTTTTATTAAAAGTGATACCAAAAAAATTAAAGCAAGGTTGCTTAATAAATTTGGTTATGCGCCGGGTAGCGGTAAAATTATTAAATTTAAAGTAAACGGTAAAACTTATTCTAAAAAAACAAATAGTAATGGTTATGCTACACTTAAATTACCTTCCATTAAAGCTGGAACATACACTATTAAATATAGTTTCTCCAAATCTGGTGTCTATAAGGCATCCTGTATAAAAGGCAAACTATATGTTATTCCAAGTAAAAATCCTACTTTCACTGTTAAAAGTACAAAGACCTTTGGTCATGGTGCAGGAACAAAATTTAAAGTAGCTTTAACATCTGGAAGTGTTCCAATTGTAGGTAAAAGTGTTACACTTACTATTAATGGCAATTCGTATGAGAAAACCACTAATAAAAATGGGGTTGTTTCACAGGTAATTGATTTGGATTTAGGTAACTATACAGTAAGTTATTCAGTTAAAGCTGATTCTAAAATTAACTTTAAATCTGGATCAACACATATTAAGGTTGTTGAAAGAACATCCTCTTCTCTTGAATGGAAAGGATCCACTTCATTTAATCAGGGAACACATTCAACTCAATTACTCTTACTTGATGTAAATAAAAATCCTATTTCAGGTGGAACTGTTAAGTTAACAGTAAAGTCAAATACTTACACCGCCACAACTGACTCAAAGGGTTATGTAACTTTAACTGCAAATTATTCACCTGGAAATTACACTGTATCTTATGAATTTGTTGGTGGCAATTTGAATTTACCGACTTCAGGTAATGTTAAATTAACTGTATTAAAAGTCACATCTATTTCAATTAAAAATATTATAGCAGGAGCCAATACAATTAAATCATATTATGCAAGTAACAGCAAAATACCTTCAACTGTTACAGCAGGTGGTTTAACTTTCACTATGCCGGAATTCTTATATTTGATGAGTCAGGCCATTTATCAAATCAGTAAATCAAAAACTAGTGATATTACAATAATCAACGGAGTGAGTACTCCTAGTTCTCCTTCAGGAGACAATATTAATGCTGATTTAATGAAAACCAATTATATTACTGTTGTAAAAAATACTGCTAATTTCATCAGTAAAAATCATTTGGCACCTAATTATGCTTCATCAGTATTGGGAAACATAGCTTATGATAAATTAATTGATGCGGAATCAAGAATTCTGTCATTCTATGGCAATAAGGATAATAATAATCGTTTGCCGAATTATGTTACACTATCAACTTCATCAGGAAGTAGTTCCGGTCAAAGTGGTTCAGGTTTGAATGAGAAATGTACTGTTAAAGATTTATCAGCATACCTTAAAGCCACTACAAATTGTCAAGTGAATAACAATGCAATTACAAAAATTGTTAAATCCGTTACTAGTGGTTTAACCAGTACTGAAGCAAAAGCAAAAGCAATATTCAACTATGTGAGGGATAAAATATCCTACAGTTTCTATTATGATACTAAACATGGTGCAGTCGGAACGTTAAATGCTAAATCCGGAAATTGTGTTGATCAGGCACACCTGATTGTAGCAATGTGTAGAAATGCGGGTATTGCGGCTAGGTATGTTCATGGAACCTGTAAGTTTAGTAGTGGAAGTACATATGGTCATGTATGGGCTCAAGTGTTAGTTGACGGTAAATGGATTGTTGCAGACCCAACAAGTACAAGAAACTCATTTGGAAATATAGTAAATTGGAATGCAAATTCATTCAGACTTAATAGTATCTATACAAGTCTGCCGTTCTAATTTCCTATTTTTCAATTTTTTGATTAAACTTTAATACATCATCCAACAAAATTATAGTTAAGGGTGTTTATTATGGATGACAAAGCAAAAGTTATTGAAGCATTTAGAAGTTCTGATGAACCTTTAAATGCTAAAAAAGT
The DNA here is from genome assembly GCA_902772665.1 of uncultured Methanobrevibacter sp. Lineage (GTDB taxonomy): Archaea > Methanobacteriota > Methanobacteria > Methanobacteriales > Methanobacteriaceae > Methanocatella. Next base: position 27,294 of record CACYBU010000124.1, read on the forward strand.
AAGTGAAATTTCAGGTATTGAAAAAAAAGAAGTTGATAAAATTATGAAAGAATTAAAAAAGGATGAAACAATTGTTTCACCAAAAAGATGTTATTGGACATTAGCTGAAAAATAATATCTTTCTTTATTTTTTTTAATCAATTATTTTTAAATCAAATTTCGCAAATTTTGTTTCTTTAAGGAATTTATTCATGTCTTTGTCTAATTTGTGAGCCAAATTCAATACAATGTCTAAGAATTTGTCATAATCCTCTTTTGTTTGTGAATCAAGACCGTGAGCTAAAATGGATTTGTTCCTTTTTTGTGTCAGATTCTTGATTTGGAATTCATTTTCAATATAATATTTACCTAACTCATCATCTAATTCATACAATAATTGTTAATCTTTTATAAGTCCGGTGGGTATTTTTTCGTCTTCAACTGTTTTTTTGAGTTCATCAATAAAATCCTGTGAAACATTATTTTCTTTTAGTATAGAAATATCTATATCTGAAGTGTTGAGCCTATATTGTATTAGTTGGATTTTTGCAACTAATTCAAAGGATCGATATAATCGAGCAATCGCATCATTATATTTATACTCATCAGCTTTTCGTATAGAATTATTAATCAAACTTGCAAGAATATAACAGTTTCTCAGATTATCTGATCTTGAGTTGACAATATTGCCAAGTGCCTTTAGGTTCATCTTCAGCTCTTTTCTTATTTCAACAAATTCCATGGCCTTTGCATCAACCTCTCTTAAATGATTATATGCATGTTGAAAATCCATATTGTCCCAATAATAATATGCCTTGCACAAATTTAAAAATGAGTCCTTGTGAATGTTTAAATCAACAATATTGTTCAGTATGTCAATACACGGCATGAAACGATTTGAATTGAAATTGTGTCTGGTTCTCATCAGTGCAAATTTGTCATATATTTTATAGAGGTTTTGGTAGTTGATGATTTCTGTACCTGCTGAAACCTGGCCGTTTGTTCTGTCTCCGCCAACGGAAATCAAATCCTTTGAATAAAACATTCCGCAGCATGCCATGGCTGCAGACATTGTTTTTGTTCCGAAAGTATAATTCATAATAATTTGATAATCTTTATTGTCCATATAATCATATTCCACAATTTTAGATTCAAATGTTTCAAAACAGTTGCTGAAATCATCAATCGCTTCAACAGTAACTGTTTCATAATCTTCACCAGGAATAAATTCATCATTGTCTTTTTTAAATAACTTCTATATATGGAATTGTTTGCTTTGATATGTTTGATGCAAAAAACACCACTTTATTTGGATAGATTTTGTTAATTGTGGAATATAATTTTTTGGCAAGATGTTTATCTCCGTCATCTGAAGCGTCTAATTTAATGCCCCTTCCAAAGGTCATGAATAATATAATTTCCTTTCTTCTCATAATAATCTCTCCTTATAAATTATCTGCAATCAGATTAAATAATTCTTTAGTCTTGTCGGTTGATGTCCTATCTGAAATATCTTCAGGTATTTCATAAACAAATGTAGGGTAGCCCGCCTGAGCAATAGGCTTTGAAACAAGAACCGCTGAAGTGGATTTGTAGGTTTCTTTGCCAGTGACTGGATAATAGTTGAAATTGCTCCTTTGACTAATCTCTTTAGCAATACTTACGGAGGTATCATCCATTTCAGGTGTAGCCAGATAGAACCCTTCGCCATATTCCGGAATATGTGAATGGGCAATGACCACTGCATTCGCATCTGAGGAAGTAACGTCGGGATTGACATAGTCATGAACCAGGTTTTCACCGTTTTCTCTTCCCTTTTCATAGTCATCAGGATTTTCCGTGACGGTTACTTTATAGATAATTATTTTAACATCATCATTTCCGAATTCTCTTGCAGCCTGTATTTCAGGTTCAATTGACAATGTCTCTCTTGGATGAATTCCAGTAATTAGTGCAATACACTTTGTTGCATTTTCATTTCCCGAAACACCAACTTCAACTGTACCTATACTTGTATTAGCAAGTGGTGTGTAGGATATTTCATTAACATGAGGTGTTTCAAAATAGATTAATCCTCCAATTATCATTAACATTACTGCTATGAGAATTATTTTAGTTGACCTTTCCAATATTTTCACCTGAATTTAATGTATGTAATTTAATTTATGAATTTATCTTAATAGTGAAAGAATACTCTAACCTCTTAAGGTTAGGGATGAATTTCACAAAATGAGCATCATAATACTTCAAATGTTATCTCTATTTCTTTATATATCTTTTGTATTTTAAATAATTTATATAAATAATGAAATTGTTTTGATGGAGTTGAATGTTAAGAAATGTGTTAATCAGGGTTTGAAGGTTAGGTTATGCCCTGAAGAGAATATGGTAACTAAAATTAACCAGAATATAAGTAATGCCAGATTTACCTGGAATAAACTACTTGAAAACTATCAGAACACCTATAAAAATATTCAAACTCAATGGTTACAGTAAGCTGAAGTGCAGCATGGCCATTTTTAACACTATGTTAAACATACTCAAAAAAAAGAACATGATTTCTTATACTTAAGCGAATCCTCAAGTCTCCAGTATGTTTACAGAGATCTTATCAATGATTATAATAGGTTTTTCAATGGTAAAGAGGGTTATCCTAGATAAAAATCCAAAAAACATGATAAACATGTTCAATGTGATATTAATCTGGCGATGACATACTCTCCAATGTAGGTGAATAATATTTCTATTTTCTGATTATTAGGTATTGAATTTCTGATCTCACTTGCACTTTTAACCTCATCAATTAGGGTATAGTCATTATTCGCCACATATCCGACGGTTTCATTATCACTGACAACTGCAATTGCATCTGCATCATGTTCGTTTTCATCATCTTTAATTAGCGTAAGGATATCACCTGTTTTAGGAGTGAAGTTGTAAAAGCTACTGCCCACTATATTTATTAAAGTATCTGAGGTATTTTTCAAATAGAAAGTCTGTTTTTCAAATGCCTTAAGTTTGTCATACTCATTATATGCGATTAAATAACATTTATATGACTCTGGAAGGTTATTTAGACCCTCCAGTATTTCAGCCTTTAAAAAGTAAAATTCAGACCCGTCTTCCGTATCAGGAAGCGTGTTTATTGCCAAATCAATTAACTCCAGAGCTTTTTTGCAATTGCCTTCGGGAAAAAATGTAACCTTTGTCCAGCAGTACAACGTATTTGCTTTATTGATAAGAGTATCGGTGGTTTTGTTAAGTTTAAGTGAGTTATCATAACATCTGATGGCTTCATCAAATCTGGATAGTCTGTCAAGAACTCTTCCCTTCAGATTCCAGTTCTCATAACCTGAATCTATTTTTAACATTTCATTGATTTCATTTAATGCTTCAGAGTAGCGTTTTTCATTAAAAAGATACTCGAATCTTGGAGTGTCTGAAACCCTGAATCTTGACTGATGACCATCATCATTATCATCCAGATATAAATAATCTTTCATATTTAATAATATCTAATTCATTAAATGATAAATATATCTTTTAACAGATTAATATTTTAGAGGTTGAAAATATGGATTATGATGTAATTTATATTGGAAGTGGAAATGCCGCATGGCAAGGCGGTAGATTTTTAAGAAAAGAAGGTTTAAAAGTTTTAATCATTGAAGAAAGCTTATATGGAGGTGCATGTGCCAATAGAGGATGTAACTCCAAAGCATTGCTTGACGCTCCCTATGAAATAAAGGCATTGACAGATAATTTTGAAGGTATTGGAAAATCCGGTAGTTTTGAGGTTAGCTGGTCGGACTTAATGAAATTCAAACGAAAACGGATAGCCAATATGGCGCCGTTTTTAGACAGCAAGTTTGAGGAATACGGTCTTGACATGGCTCACGGAAAAGGAGTGATTCTCGATAAACACACAGTTCAGGTGGGTGATGAAACTTTCACCACTGACAAGATTGTAATATGCACAGGCATGAAACCCATAATCCCGGATATTCCTGGCAGACAATACCTTCATGACAGTACGGACTTTTTGGATATTGATGAACTTCCACAACATGCCATTATAATAGGTGCAGGTTTTGTCGGCATGGAATTTGCATCAATACTTGCCGAAGCAGGTCTCAGTGCCGACGTTATTGTCAGAGGAGACATGGCCTTAAAACACTTCCACCAGCCTTATGTCAGAAAAGTCATTGAAATCTTAAAAGAGAAAAATATACGTTTCCATTTCAACCAGACGGTCCGTGAAGTAATTAAAGATGATAGTGTTGTCATAGAAAATCCCGAAGACAATGTTTTAAATGTGGATAATGGATTGAATTCAGATAAAGATTTAAGAGATCCTGAAGCAAAAATCAACAATAAGGCATATGAAAATGCCTTTACCGTTAACTGTGAAAGTGGTCTTAGCTTAAAAGGGGATTACGTTATTGCTGCAATGGGAAGAACTGCCAATGTTGAAGACATCGGTCTTGAAAATGTGGGACTTACCTATACAGATAAGGGAATTAAGGTTAACGGACACCTGCAAACACAGATTCCGAATATCTATGCTTCCGGTGATGTTGCCGATACAGGAATTGCCAAACTGGTAACCGTTGCAATACATCACTCCAAATATCTTGCAGGAGAATTGTTGGGAAAATCCGATGAAATAACATATCCGGTAATTCCTGCAGTTGCATATACCATACCAAGAATAGCAACAGTAGGGGTTCCGGCATATATTGGCGATCAGAATGATGAATATAATGTTCATACAATCAGATATGGAAAATCATATTCTCTTGAACTTAAAAATGACACAACCGCTGAGGCTAAAGTCATTGTTGATAGGGATTTGAACATTGTCGGTGCGGAAATATATGCTGCCGATGCTGAAAATGTTGCAAACATGTTCGCATTCATAATCAACAAAAAAATAACTCTTGAAGAACTTGATTATATGATTTACGCATTCCCTTCAAGCAGTTCAGTGTGTCTTTATAAACTGCACAATATCCATTATTCATTTTAAACTTAAAATATTAAATATTAGAAAGATACAAAATATATGTAATTAAGTAAAAAACGGAGAATAATTATTATGGCAGAAAAGAATTCAAACGTTGCAATGATTTTATCATTCCTTTTTACAGGTGTTGGAATTGCATATTTGGGAAACGTTTCAAAAGGTTTGGGTTTGCTTGCAGTTGGAATAATCTGTAATCTTTTAGGAATGTATGTATTCGGATTTTTCCATTATATTTCCATTCTTACATGGATTGTATCACTCTACCTGACCTATAAGGAGGGTAAAAATAATATCAAAAAAGAGCCTGAACCACAAATGAGAAACAGAATATATAGGGTAGATAATAATCGAATCAGAAGATAATATAACCCTAAAACACCACCATTTTAAGGAGATTTGTTTATGGTTAAGCTGGATGAAAAATATATCTTTCACATTCCTCTTTTCAAGTATGCAGATGATAAACTGATTGAAATTGAAATTGTTGATTTAATAGAGGATTTGATGGATCAGTTCTCTCAAAACGGTCATGACAATCTATATGTAACCAAAGTTAAAGGCTATTATAAATCAAGGTGTTATGACGAACTGCTGATAACACTGTTTGTTTGCAAAAGTAGCCATCCTCCGGAAGAAATATTTCAAAACTGGTTTAAAAAACACAATGAGATACTCGGGCAGGAAGCTTTTGCCTATGAATATAACAATAGAATGTTTATTGAAAAAATAATTTAAAAATTAAATAATTTAGTTTTGTTTATTAGATTATCAATCTCTATTTTTTGCAATTAATTTAAATCAGTTATTAACTTTTTGATATTAATATTATTATAACAATGAAGATTATAATTTTAATTTATCTATTTTTAATAAAAATATAAATAAAATAAATACACAGGTGTATCAGTTTTTTCAAATAACTTCACAAATTTATTTTTAGGTCATGCAAAAATTTGGGGATTTCATGTTCATATCTAATTTATATATAGGATGTATGATAAATACGATAATAATGGTGAATTTAGTGAGATATAATATTGCAAAATTGTCAGGAAAAGCCACATATCATTTGGCAAAAAGAGGTCCAGGTAGCGGAGGAACTTATCCCGGCCATGTATTTACTAAAATTGGAGGTTATGACTCCGTATCCAAGTTAGCTTCAGAGTTAAAGACTGGTGCAGTTCTTATTACAGGAACTAATGGTAAAACTACAACAACCACTCTTTTAATCAAATTAATGTCAAATGATGTTGATTTCAGATACAGTTATGAAAATAATATTTTAAATTCCATTGTAACTTCTCTTTTAACCCAAAAAGGAGATTTAGGTATATTTGAATATGGAATTAGAAATCTGACCTATGGTATTCCAGATACAGTTGAAAGATTAATAAATCCGATTGGTGTAGTATACACCACTATTTCACAGGAGCATGCGCAAGTTGCAGGTGTGAAAAATCCGTTCGAAGATTATTATAAAGCTAAAAAATTATTATCACAAGCAATGACAAGAGGAGCTATTATAACCAATGCAGATGATCCGAGAACTGCATTTATCGGTATTGAAAAATCCAAAGATGTAAACATCAATTATTATGGTATTGAAGCTGAAGGCATAGAAGATTCCAATGCAGAAACAATTGAATGTCCAAAATGCGGTGAAAAATTAATTTTCTTAAAACATTTCCTAAACCATAGAGGATATTACCAGTGCAATTGTGGATTTAAACGCCCAGAACCTAATTTAAAATTAGTTAATGCTAAATTTGGTGTTAACAAATGGATTTTAACCATTAAAGGAGAAGTATTTAATTATATTGCTTCTAAAAAAATAAGAATTGATTTAAAACTTAAGGTTCCGCCATTCGGTTTCCACAATATTTACAATACTTTAGCATCAATTACAGCATATGCCACTTTCACACCGAAGAGTGAAAGAATTGAAACCACAATTAAGAAGGTCTTCAACAATCTTGACATGTCATTCATACCTCCAGGAAGATTTGAAGTAGTCAACATTGGCGGTAAGTATGTCGGTCTTGGACAGGGAGACAATGGTGATGCGTTAAAGATTAATGCAATGTGTATGAAACCATATGTTGAAGGCCCATTGGAGTTCATTTATACCACTCCCGATGAAAAGGAAGATGAAATATTCAAAGATCATTTTAACGTTATTAAAAGTATGAATCCGAAGCATATTATTGTTGTTCCGGGAAGAAAATCCACCAGAAAAGCTGAAGAGTACTTTGAAATCATCAAAAAAGAATTTGACAACGTTGACTTTTATCCGTTAAGTTACGATAAATTGGATGAAAGAATTGACAAATTAACTGAACTGGCTCATGAATCTGATTATAAATATGTCATTATGAGCGGATGCGGTGAAGAACAGGCAATGTGGGAAAAAATTAAAATCAAACTTAAGGAATAATAATATGATTAAACATGTTTTAATTGTATTGGTTATGTTAATATCATTATCCATTCTGTCTTCTGTTTGTGCATGCGATTTAAATAATTCTACTTCAGATTTGACTCGGAATGATTATGATTTTAAAAATTTAACAATCCCTATGGAACCTGATGGTAATGAATTAAAATCAGAGATTTTAACTGCTGATTTTCAAGACAATAAGAATTTTTCAAGTGATGATGATTCTACCGTATATTTGATATTGGATAATGATGTGGATAAAGAAAATGTTTATATCGGGGATTATGTTACATGGATTGTTAGTGTTCATAACCTCAAAAACAACAAGGCAAAAAATGTGAAAGTTTATAATCATTTATCCGAAGGGCTGAAATATATTAATTATACTTCAACTAAGGGCACCTTTAATCCCGATACAGGAATATGGGATATTGGAGATGTATTGGGCAGGCATAGGGAATTCTTATATATTACTGCCCTTGCAGTATCCGTCGGTGAATAGATGAACAAGGCTATCCTAACAACAAATTCCATTAATTTAAATAATGAGACCTATGAAGAAGAAGAAATGGATGTTCACGACAGACCTCATTCAGTAGCTAAAATTAATCGTTCAATATCTTTAAATGTCACTGGCAATCCTGTTGTTTTGGTATTGTTTTGTCTGTTTGGATGTTTGGTTAGTTATTTTAAAAGATAATGATAATTTAGGGTTTTATCAATTGTTTGTTATTCTGAGACACATATAAAACATATATAGTGCCACATTAAGTAAATCCATTTTTTTAAATTAGCTTTTGCATAATTATATTATTGTGGGTGTCTATTCTAATGTTTCCTGATATGTACTTGCAGTATAATAGCACAATTGAAAATCCAATGCACGATACCATCATATGTGATTCTATGAACTGTTACATAATATCATCATTTATCCATTGGATGTTTTCGATATGCAGTAAGTTGGATCATCACCCGAACAAGTGCAAAAATGCCATAAGGCTCATCTCCGTCACATACAAGATATGAGATTCATTTAGGGATATCTTCTTTAACCAAATCTTCACTAGTATGAATGGCTTTTGCTGGTTCGGATTACCGTTGTCAAACATGAAATCCTGAGAAACACTGTAAATCCATATAATATCTTTTTAATATACATTAATATTACCAATTGTGAATTTATTTTCTGGCAATAACACAAATCCAATCTGTATCCTTTTTTGTCACGCTGTCAGGACCTTTTTTAGAAAAACAGGCAATATCTGAAAATCCCGCTTCAGCCAAATGGTGTTTGAAATCATCTTCGCCGTAAATTTTCATATCAAGCAACTCAATCAGTTCTTTTTGACGGTTATCATCTTTTTTGGGAAAGGATTCATTACAAATAAACATTATTCCATTGTTTTTTAATACTCGTCTCACTTCTTTGGAATCATTTATAAAATCTGGCCAAAAATAAACGGTTTCAAAGCAGGTTACAATATCCATGCTGTCATCATCAAAAGGCAGGTCACAGACAGAGCCGTGAATAATTTCACATCTTCCGTTATCTATGTCTTTCTGGTTAAGATTAATGGATTTTTTAACTGCAAGTTGTGAATAATCCAAACCGTATACCTTATTGCAGGTCATTTCAAGAAATCTTTTAATGTTGATTCCACCGCCACAGCCTATGTCGAGGATTATGTCCTTTTTTGAAATATTCAAATGGTTTATACCCCATTTTGCAAGATTTTCATGAAAACTGTTCATCCGGTCAAGCAGTTCTTCGCCCAATTCACCTTCAGGGTTTCGAGCATTTTTAAATAATTCAGGTTCTTCTATTATTTTAAAATCAGACATTTAAATCTTAAATATTATATCACTTCAAAATCGATGAGTTTTACTTTATTTGAAAGTAATTTAGGATTGTCATCAATTTTTTCTGATAGTTTTGTTGTTATGTATTTTTTATTGTCATCCGGAAAGACAGTAGCTATCTTAAACTCTTCACTGTTCATTAAAACGCTTGCAAGGAAGTTTGCTCCACTTGAAATGCCTATTCCTAAACCAAACTCTTTAGCTATTCTTTTTGACATGTTAATGGCATCCAAATCATCAATCAACACTATATCATCAATCAAGTCTTGTTCTACGATGCCCGGAATGAAGTCATCTCCGATTCCTTCAATCATATGACTTCCCTCTTCCATGCCCATTTTAAGAATTGATAATGTTGAGGGTTCCAGAGCAAATATTTTGGAATCTGGATTGTTGTCCTTTAAT
>CACYBU010000125.1 GCA_902772665.1 uncultured Methanobrevibacter sp.
ATACTATCATCACTTCAAATTTTCCAACATTAACAATCAAGCACTACAAAAATTTTATTAAGTATTATAATTGTGGGTCAAACTCATATTGGTTATCAAAATAGTAATTGGATAATCAAGTTATGCATAATTTTAAATAATAATTGATAGAAAAATAATTTCAAAATATAACTTTTAAAGGTCTGTTTTGAATATTGGTCCAATATCACAATCCAAATAACAAAACATGCAGTTAATGTCAAGTGATTATTAACTGAAAAAATGCTATTAATTATTTAAAATGTAATCCCTCAAAAAAATCATCCATTCATTAAATGAAAAATATGATTAATAAAATAATAAGTTTAGCAATGAACTATATAAATTATTAATCATATAATTAATTTAAAAGTTCCTCATGTAATCCCTCAAAAATCGGGGAATCCCTCAAAACTTAATCAGATGATGAGAAATAAACAATTCTATTTTTAATACTTCTTTTAACAAAACCTTTCTTAAGCAATATTGAAAAATCTCTTTCTGCAGTAGCTCTTGATACGTCAAACAATTCCATATAATCTTCATAAGTTAATATTTCATTGTCATTGATTATTTTTGTTAAAACATCTATTTGACGTGAATTTAAACCTTCATCTTTTAAATTAACAGTATTTTCCAAATTAGGAGATATGAGGTTACCTTTATTTCTAAACACAACTTTGAATGAATCATTTCCTTCGCTGAATTCAGGTTCATCCAGTCCGAATTTCACCATCTCATCAGCCATTTGCGAAATTCCACAGCCGATGTGCTCCACGTATTTGGTTTTATAGAATATATCGTATATCCTCTCGTTTCTATGGCCTATTCCCTCATCCTTTTTAATGTCTTCAATGGTTAAGGGATATTTGAGTTTTCCGGCTGATTATTTCAATGCGGTCCTCGAAGATGAAGAATTCAATGAAGCTTGATGATCTTTCGTAGCTTCTGTGGGCAAGGGCGTTGATTAAACCTTCACGAACTGCTTTTATAGGATATTCACCCACATTTATGCGGCTCATACCTTCAATGATGAATCCTGAAGCAGTGTTTCTTTTGAAGAACTTTTCAAATTCCCTAATTCCAACAAGAAATGTGCCTCTGAAATCCAGTCTGTCGATTGCATCGAATTTTGTTGTTCCGTTGAATCTCACCATCTTGATTTCATGTGACAGAAATTCATTAACATCACAAGCAAAAAACAATGCACCAGCATCATTTAAATGAAAAGTATTATTGATTATTTCGCCAGCACCGATTCTTTCCAGAGAGTAAGATTTGTCATCCATATTTTTCAGTTTGTTGTATGAGTCATCATCTTGTTGAGGATTACTTCCTGTTGATATTGGGCTTTAAAATTACTTCAAAGTGCAAATTTAGACAGTACCTTATTTTTATTTAAATACCTACCTATTATTCATATACCAAATAAATGTACATGATAATTCTTTTAATTAATCAAATAACCGATAGATTGTTTAGATTCGTAAAAATATTATATATACTACCATAAATGTTAAAAATACTTCTCGTCATCTGCCGTTTAGTTTTCAGGATTTTTTAGGGATTGCTTTAATTCACAGGCCTTGCAGATATTTGATGATGTGGGTTCTTTGCATATTTCACATTCGTTGAGAGTGGTGTTTATATCGTTTTCTAAAGTTAACATTTTCATAAATGAATCCATTATATTGTTTTTTATACCCGGATGTCTGTCTTCGCTGAGGTTTAAAAATTCCTTAATTTTCGCCCTCAGTGACAGATGGGAGTATGGGCATTCGTCAAGGTGGATGTCAATGTCATTCATTACAGCCCACATTCCAACTTCCTTTTCCGGGGTGTTCCATAAGGGTTTGATTCTTGGAACAAGTTTCGGGTGGATTACATCAAGTTTCGGTCCGAATTTTGAGAATTTGATTGTGTCACCACGGGCAAAGCTCATGAGAAATGACTGTATTTCATCATCCAGATTGTGCCCTGTGGCAATTTTTACCGCACCCAACTCATAAGCGGTTTTATTTAGTATGTTTCTTCTAAAAACTCCGCATGGAATGCATGCGCTTTTAAAATCAGAATAAATATCGTCAAGTGCAAATCCTTCTTCGCTTATGAATGATTTCTGGATGAGTTTTACGTCTAATGCCGTTGCATTAGCTATGGCAGAATCTATTCCGTGTTGTCTGTATCCTTCGATTCCTTCATCAATGCTTATTGCTATTAAATCAAAGTCAAGATACTTTTGATAGTTTTTAAGTGCATGCAGAGTCAATACACTGTCCTTTCCACCGGAAAGTGCTACGGCTATTAGTTCCCCTTCCTCAATCAGTTCATAATCGGCAATCAGATTATTGATTCTTGTAAAAATATGTTCGTTGAATTCTTCCCTTTTCAGTTTCACCATTACGAGTTATTTTTATACGAAGATAATATAAATAGGTTATTGATGAAAAATGATGATTACCTGTGATTTTCCAATATTACCCGTTGGAACACAGACAAGCGAATGCGAGGATTACGTGACCGCTGCTGTTCAGTCAATTAAGGATTCCGGTTTAAACTACCAGCTGACCGGAATGGGGACACAGATAGAAGCAGATAGTTTAGATGAACTTTACAGTGCAATAAGTGATGCTCAGGAAGCTGTTTTTGAACTTGGAGCTGGAAGGGTTTATGCAGTGATAAAAATAGATGGCAGAAGAGATTTGAAAAACAGGACACTTGACAGCAAAGTCGAAAGCGTTGAAAAAATGCTGAAATAAGTTGGAAATTAATCCAACTCAGTGGAAGCGGTTTTAACCGCTTCGATAACCAGATTCAAATCCTCCTTAGTAAGTGAAGGATGGACCGGAAGAGAAATAACGTTGTCTGCGGCGAGTTCCGCATTAGGACAGTTTCCGTCAATTCCAAGTGCCTTATAGATTGGCTGGTTGTAGAGTGGAATCGGGTAGTGTATGCCTGTTCCCACACCACAGTCGTTTATTATGTCAACCCAATCGTCACGGTCTGCCTTTTCAACTCTGATTGTGTACTGGTGATATACGTGTTTGGAACCGTAAGCGCAATATGGAGTTATTACTCCATCAACATTCTTCAGTCCTTCGTTGAGGTATGCTGCATTGGCGATTCTTTTGTCGTTGAATTCATCTATTTTATTTAATTGTGCAAGACCTATTGCTGCTGAAATATCAGTCATTCTAAAGTTGTATCCTATTGAATCGTGATGATATCTTACGGCAGCTCCATGAGCCCTGAAAACTCTTGCATTATCGGCTAGTTCCTCATCGTCGGTTGTGATAATTCCTCCTTCTGAAGTTGTCATGTTTTTTGTCGGATAAAAACTAAAACATGACATGTCTCCAATGCTTCCAACTTTTTGACCGTTGCAGGTTGCTCCATGAGCTTGGGCTGCATCTTCAATAACAATCAGTCCGTATTTTTCGGCAACCTCATTGATTTTATCCATGTTTGCTGACTGTCCGTACAGTTGAACAGGCATTATTGCTTTAGTGTTTTCGGTTATTAATCCTTCGATTGCATCCGGATTCAGTGTGTATGTTTTCAGATCAATGTCGGCGAATACAGGTTTTGCGCCAGTGTATAAGATTGAATTTCCGCTTGCAATGAATGTGAACGGAGTTGTTATTACCTCATCTCCTTCGCCGATTCCGCATGAAAGCAGTGCAGTGTGCAATGCAGCAGTCCCTGAGTTCACAGCAATACCATAATCTGCTCCAACCCAATCTGCAAATTTCTGCTCAAACTCCTCCACTTTCGGACCCTGAGCTATCATTCCTGATTTTAAGACATCAACTACGTTTTCAACTTCTTCTTCACCAATTATTGGTTTTGCAATAGGAACTTTAATGTTTGACACGATTATCACCAAAATAGAATTAATATTGTTTAACTATACTAATATTTAAATCTAATAATATTTAAAATATTAGTTATGAAAAAAACTGCGAGTGAAGATGTAATGGAAGAATATAAAATTAAACGTGTTGAAGAGGGATTGACAACTATTGAATTTCCGGAATTTGATAAGGTTTCATCAGCTGCCCCAGTTTTTTACAATCCCCATATGGAGATGAACAGGGATTTATCAATTCTTGCAATCCAGGTATTTCAAAAGCAGCAGAACCGCGAAATAAATATCTGTGATTTGTTTGGAGGAAGCGGAATTAGAGGCATCAGATACAAAAATGAAATCGACGGTGTTGGTGAAGTCTTTATCAATGACATAAGCGAAACCGCCAATCGTTATGAACACCACAACATTGAACTGAACGGCCTGGATGACGTTGGAGTTTATCAGCATGATGCAAGTATGTTTTTGAGGATGAAACGCGGAGAATTTGATGTTATCGATATTGATCCTTTCGGAACACCTTCACCTTTTCTGGATTCCGCAGGCTACTGTGCTCGCAGAGATTCCCTTTTATGCGTTACCGCAACCGACACTTCGGCACTGTGCGGAACATACATTGAACCATGCATCCGAAAGTACAATTCAAAACCTTACAAAAGCGAGTACTGCCATGAAACCGGAATTCGGATTTTGACAGGTTTTGTTGCGCTCACCCTTTCAAAATACGCCAAGTTCATTGAAGTTAAGATGTCCCATAGCACTGAACATTATATGAGATTATATCTGGAAGTTAAAAAAGGTTCAAGAAAAACCGATGCTTCCCTGAACAATATCGGATACATCAGCCACTGCAGAAACTGTCTTCACCGAGAAATCCGTCCGGGTCTTGCCGCATCGACCGATGAAGTTTGTCCAATCTGCGGGCAGAAACTGGTTCATGCCGGACCGTTGTGGCTTGGAAACATACAGAACGCGACATTCATCAGACAAATGATTGAAGAGGCAGATAATAAGAAGATAAACAGTAAAAAGGATGCTTTGAAGTTGCTGAATAACTGTCTTGTTGAATGTAAAGCCCCTCCAACATTTTATGATGTTCACAGCATCTGCAAATTACTGAAACTGAGTGCACCGAAATTTGATTTGATTTTAGAAGAGCTTGAGAAAAAAGGATTTAAATCCGTGAAAACTCATTACAATCCTTTGGGAATAAAAAGTGATGCTGGAATTCAAGATATCAAAGAGATTTTAATTGACTTGAACAGTGAATGAACATTATAAAATACAACTGGGATTATAAAAAAATAATAAAAATATCTGGCAAAATTCTTCCAATCACTGAAAATCACTCGAATATTCTAATAAAAACATAATGCAAAAACTGACTTTTTGTTAATTATATCAAAAAATATATAAAAAAAATAAAAAAATTACAATAACTTTTATATATAATAAAAAAGTTAGTATTAAACATAAGGTTAATTCAATAAAATAACCAAAATTTAAAAAAATTATGCGAAAAGGGAGATAACCAATGGTAAAGACTAAAGATAATATAGTGAAGCTAGATGATACTGATGTTAAAATTCTTAAAATAATAAATGAAGATGTCAGAACATCATACCGACAAATATCCCGTAGTCTGGACGTGTCCGTGGGAACAGTCCACAACCGTATAGATAAAATGGTGAAAACCGGCGTTATTAAAAAATTCTCACCAGTCATTGATCATGAAAAACTAGGATTTGTACTGACCACAATAATTGGAGTTAGAGTAAAAGGTGGGAAACTAAAAAATTGGGAAGAAAAAACCTTCTTTAATAAAAATGTTGTTGGAATATACGATGTTACCGGAGAATACGATGCATTTCTAATTGCAAAATTCAGAAACACCAATGAATTGAATTCATTTATTAAAGAATTACTGAAAGACCCGATTATAGAAAGAACATACACACAAACCGTTCTTGATGTTATAAAAGAAGATATGGGCTCTTCAAACATCTTATAAATTTTAAAAAAAAGTAGTTCCAATAACTACTTTAAATTCTATTTTTTAAAAAAAAGTTAAATACTGCTTAAAAGTGAATATTCATCGGGCAAACCTACTAATTTTGGATGAACATATGTTTTATATCAGGACGAATTGTGAATAAAAGTGAATTAGAAAAAAAGTATAAAATGCCCGTATTGCGGGAAAACCTCACAACACCTTCCTTAGACATTTTATGTTTTTGAAATCAACTTCTGGAGGTTAACCTTCAAGTTAACACTATTGAGTAATATATATTATAGAATATCATATATAAATATAATTATTTTTCTAAAAAAAGGCAATGGAATAAAGTTCTTCTCAAGATTGCAGGTCTTCTGAAAACACAAGGAAGAGTATTTTCAAATCCTTCACTGAAATTGATTTTAATCCACTGCCTTAAATTGAGGAGACCAAAAGGATGTTATACTCCTACTTTGCGGTGTTCAACAATTTCTCAAATTTTAGTATCAACACAAATATTTTCAATATTGATACATAATTAAAGAAATATGACACCACATGAAGTATCACTATCTCCAAAGAGTCCACCTCCCTTAAAGTTGATTTCAAGGGAGAAATCCAAAGATTTCTATGCAGAAATGGAGATTTATTGTAAAATATAATTAATTTAATGTTTACCACCCCCATTATAAGACCTGCGTAAACCTAACATTTGTATTACTCAATATATAACGCTTGTTTAATCCATTTAAGAATATTGAAGTTGTTTAAACAAATTGCCGCAATTATAAATAATTTTCCCACCTTTTAAAGATTTAATTTCCATTGTTAAAAATAGAATTATGGCAACTTCAAACCAACTTTAAATTGCAACCATCAGCCAATAAATCTCAAAATCATCTTTACACTCCATTCATTTTAACATTAAAATTAAATTCAAGTCAAACAGTACAAAATGAAATTTATTTTACAATATATGAAATTTAAACATTAAAACTAATATTTCATGCATTTACTTTCAATCATACATAATTTTATTCAAGTATATAAATAAAAAGATACAAAATATATAATGTTTAAATTAATTTAAATAGAGGTTATAAAATTGGCAGTTTGCTTACCCGATACTCAAGACGATACTCCTAGTGTACCTATAAAATTAACTAGAGTAGGTGTTACTGGAGTTAAAAAATTATTACAACTAGAACGAACAAATAAAAGACCAATAATTTTACTACCTACTTTTGATGCATTTGTTGATTTACCGAGTGATCAAAAAGGAGTACATATGTCTAGGAACCCGGAAGCCATTAGCGAAGTTCTTGAAGAAGTAGCTAAAGATTCCACTGTAGCTGTTGAAACATTGTGTGCGAAAATCGTTGAGAAAATGATGACCAAACATGAATATGCAAAACGTGTTGAAATCACCATGACAACCGACTTTATGTTCATGAAAGAATCTCCAGTTACAAAAAATATAACTCAGGAAATGGCTCAGCTAAAAGCAAAAGCCGTCGGACTGAGAGATGATAACGGAAACATTGAGATTAAAAAAAGCATAGGCGCCGAACTTATCGGAATGACAGTTTGTCCATGTGCTCAGGAATCAGTAAGGGAGTCAGATAAGACCAGATTATTGGAATTCCTTGATGAGGAAACTGCTCAAAAAGTACTGGATACCGTTACTTTTGCATCACACAACCAGAGAGGAGTCGGAACAATATACATTGAAGTTCCCGAAAATAAAGTGGTGAATGCAGAAGACCTGATTGATATTATTGAAGCATCAATGAGCTCACCAGTACGTGAATTACTTAAAAGACCAGATGAGAACGCTACCGTGATGAATGCCCATAGAAAACCTGTTTTTGTTGAAGACTGCGTCAGAAACATGATGGAGAAAATGGCTCAAAAATACGCTGATTTCCCTGATGACACAATAATCACTGCACGCCAGGAAAATCAGGAAAGTATTCACAGGCACAATGCATTTGCAGAAAAGGTAACTACTCTCGGTGAGTTAAAAGAAGAATTGGATATCTAAAAGAGATGATTCAATGAAAAAGACTTATGAAATTGCAGGAGAGGTAATGGGATTTTTCGATGCCTTTAAAGGATCAAGACCTGCAATAGACAATGAAAGGATTTTAATCGTCAGAGGAAGGTCAAGAAAAGTTCTGCCCCTCAGTGAATTTGAATCAAAGCTTACAGAAATTGGTGAAATACTCAAAGCAAAAGAAATAGACGCTACTTCAGAAGAAATTGCTGAAATCCTTGCTGTTGGAGATAAAAACATCAAAAGAAGTGAAGTTTCAACCAACGACGTGGACAACAAGGGATTCATAAGAATGAAAGAGGAACTGGAGTCCATGGGTCTTGTTGTTGAATATAAGGTATTTGAACTTCCAAAGTTTGATGTGATTATTGCAATTTGGGAAGATAAAAATGAACTTCCACCACTTTATGTTGAAGTTACCGTTTCGGAACGTGAAGATTAAAAATGACCTTGAATTTAACTAAAAAGAATATTATCCGCATATTAAATGCAACAAATAGCGAAGTTACCAGATTAATGCTTGAAACTGCACAATATAGGAGTAATAATCTTATAACTTATTCTAAGAATGTTTTCATACCTCTGACTGAAATCTGCAGGAATGACTGCGGATATTGCAATTTTAAAAAACAACCGGATGACCCCGATGCCATAATCCTAAAAACAAAAAAAGAAGTGCTGTTAGAACTTAAGGAGGCTGAAAAATACGGGTGCAAGGAAGTATTATTCACATTCGGTGAGGATGCGGACAGCGAAGAAGCCGTCCGTTTGAAACTGACTGAATACGGTTATGAAAAAATGACTGATTATGTCGTTGACATCTGCCGAATGACACTCGATGAAACCTCACTTTTACCACATACCAACGGTGGAAACTACACATATGATGATTTAAAACGCCTGAAAGATGTAAATGCATCAATGGGTCTGATGCTTGAAAACTCCTCCTCCAGACTAATGGAACTGCCCGCTCACAAAAAAAGCCCTGGTAAAAACCCTGAAATCAGACTGAAAACGATTGAAAATGCAGGCCGTCTTAAAATACCCTACACTACCGGAATTTTAATTGGAATCGGAGAGACCCGTGAGGAAGTAGCCGAATCTCTTCTTGCAATCAGGGACTTGTATGACAGATACGGACACATTCAGGAAGTAATCATTCAGAACTTCACCCCTATGCAGGGAATTGAAATGGAAGATTGGGCTGAGCCAAGCTTTCTTGATATGATTAGAACCGTGACAGCTGCTGCACTACTATTTGGTGATACAGACGTGAGCATACAGGTTCCTCCTAATCTGAACCGGGACACCGCCCAGATATTTCTGTTGTGCGGTGCCGATGACTGGGGAGGAGTGTCACCTATCAGTCCGGATTATGTAAACATCACCTCACCATGGCCAGGAATTGATGAACTTGAAAAACTGACCGTAGATGCCGGTTTTGAGTTAACCGAAAGGTTGTGTGTTTATGAAAAATACGTTAACGACGAATGGCTGAACAATACTCTTTTAAAAAAGATCTCTAGTATATCTGGGCATCGATAACCGCGTGCCATACTCCTGGAGAGTATTTTTTTATTTTATTTATTTTCAACACTTCAACCTCCCTCTCACAGGCATGTGATTTTATTCTTTCAACAGGACGTGTTTCAAGAAGCTTTTCGGGGACTGTTTCATGGTAGTGAAGAACACCACCTTTATTAAGGCTGTTTATTGCGGCATTCAGGTAGTGGTGGGTTGTTTTAACATATCCCATGATTATCCTGTCGGCGCTGAAGTTCGCTGTGACCTCCCTGCAGTCTCCAAGAACCGGAGTAATCGTATCCAATTTGTTCAATCGGATGTTTTCACACAGATAATGGTATGAGTTTGGATTGATTTCAATTGCAATTACCTCTTTGGGATTTGCATGAACACCAATCGGAACTGAAAAATACCCGATTCCGGCAAACATGTCGATTACCGTTTCACCCTCACTTACCATCCGAGCAATCCGTAGCCTTTCATTGTTATTTCCCTTTGACCACATGACTTTTGATAAATCCAGCTTGAACAGGCATCCGTTTTCCTTGTTGATGGTTTCAGTTTCGTTTCCGTATAAAATCCTGTATACCGGCTCTCTTTTTGTTCCATGAATATGGTCAATTTTCATTATCGTTTTAACCTTGTGTTTTTGCAACAGTTCCTCATAGTTATCCATTTCATAATTTTTGTCCAATATCAGGATTTCACCGATTTTTTTATATTTCATTTCACACACTCCAAAAAGAAAAGTTTATATATGCAAATAGCTAATATTAATATTGTTAGTTTTAACACTAATTTAATTGATTCTGATTTTAAATAAAATTAATTCTTATAAAAAGATTAATTTATATTTTGTATAATATAACCTATAAAAGTAGTTGAAATTATTTTACAAGTACTTTATACGAGGTGTTAGTTAAATGGATGATAAAATACTGGAAGGTACAACAACCGTTGGAATTACATGTAAGGACGGTGTTGTATTTGCAAGCGAAAGAAGAGCAAGTATGGGCAACCTTGTAGCTCATAAAGTAGCAGAAAAAATATTTAAAATTGATGATCACATTGTAACAACCATTGCGGGTTCCGTTGGAGATGCACAAAGTCTGATGAAAGTTATTGAAGCTGAAGTTTCACTTTACCAGATGAGAAACAATGACACAATCAGTGTCAGAGCAGCGGCATCACTGACTGCAAATATCCTACGTTCCGGACAGTTATATGTTCAGACATTGCTCGGTGGAATGGACGGGGACAGGCCATCTCTTTACTCACTTGACCCAGCGGGCGGTATGATTGAAGATATTTACATCTCAACCGGATCAGGTTCCATCGTAGCATACGGTGTTCTTGAGGACAGGTTCAGGGATGACTTAACAACTAATGAAGGAATAGAAATAGCCATAAGAGCTATCAGAGCCGCTGCCGAACGTGACACTTTCTCTGGAAACGGATATTTAGTCGCAAAAGTGGATAAAAACGGCTTTGAAATGTTAGATGATGAAAAAATTAATGAGATTCTTGAGAAAATATAAGTTTTAATCTAATTTTTCATGCTAACTATTTTTTTATATACTATGTGTAGATAGTTTATGAGATTTCTTACTAGTTATAGCTTAAAAAGGCTTTCATAAACTATTATACTTACACAAACTTTTTTTGAAGGGATTATATGACTTCAGATATTTTAGATGATATTAAAAAAGAGATTTTAGATAAACTGCCGGACGAGATTCAGGTTTCCAAAGTGGAATTTGAGGGCCCCGAAGTGGTGGTTTACACAAAGAATCCAGAAATAATTACTGAAAACGGAGACCTTATAAGGTCACTTGCAAAAGAACTTAGAAAAAGAATTATTATCAGATCCGACAAA
>CACYBU010000126.1 GCA_902772665.1 uncultured Methanobrevibacter sp.
ATGAAAACGAATTTCAATCATTAATTCTCCTCCATATATTTATCATGTATAATCATTATAAATTCTAAAATATATAAATTTTATGTTGATTTATATTATTGCATAAATTTTTTTGATTTAATCTTTTATATATTATTTATTTTTTTAATTATTCTTTTACTTTTTATATTATTTTCCTATACAATCCCAATATCTTTTTTAAAATATTGGATATTTTTGAGAAAATGTTAATTTTAAAAGTATTTAATTAATATATAAAATATAATTATTAAATATAAAAAATATCAGTTGGGAAATTTCATGAAAATTCTAATAATTACAGGTGAATTGGCATATCCTTTAATAAAAGAAGTTGTTTCCAGTTCAAAGGAAGATATAATAGTGCATATTGCTGATAACACTCAAGTGGCAGCATTTTTAACTCCTAGACAAATTATCAAAGAAATAAAAAATCATTTTTCAAATCAGCTGGATGAAATTGATATGATTCTCGTTCCCGGATTAATAAAAAAAGGTACAAAGGAAATCACAAAAGAACTTGGAATTCCCACATTTAAAGGTTCAACTGACGGTGCAGATCTTGCAATGGTTTTAAACTTAATTGGAAGCATAGATCTCTCTGAAGACAAACCTGCCGATAAACTGATAGAGGAAGAAAAACGTAAAGAGGCATTCAAATTCATTGAGGAGTTTGAAAATGACGAAGAAAAAATCAATGAACTTCTAAAAAAACCAAACAATATTTTAATCAGAAACCTTCCTGTTGGCGAAGATTTCCCGATGAGGGTATTATCAGAAATAGCTAACGCACCGTTTTTATCAAAGGATGCATTAATCAATAAATGCCAATACTTCGTTGATTCAGGTGCTGACATGATTGATATTGGAATGGCTGCAGGTGAGGACTTTTCAGATAAAATCCCTGAGTTGATTCAAACATTAAGGCCAATTGTCAAAGACAGACCGTTAAGCATAGACACGTTGAATCCAAAAGAAATACAGGTTGCAGCTGAAAACGGAATAGACTTTGTTTTAAGCCTTGATTTGGGAAACAATTCCGAAGTTCAAAAAATATTAAAAGAAAAGGACATTCCTGCGGTTCTTCTTCCAACCAATTTTTCACAGGGCAAATCCCCAAAATCTCCGGCCGAAAGGGTTGAAGCAATGCATCAGCTGATAAAAGACACTGAAGGGTTAAGATACGTTGCAGATTTGATACTTGATCCGGTAAATAGCTCAAGTATTGTTGAATCAATAATTGCCTGCAACGAATTTCACAAAACCAATCCCGCACCAATGTTTTTTGGAGTTGGCAACGTCACTGAACTGATGGATGCTGATTCAGGGGGAGTTAACGTGTTGCTTGCAGGGATAGGTATGGAACTGGGTGTAAGCATACTATTCACTCCCGAAGAAAGTGGAAAAACAAGAGGAAGTGTATATGAACTTTCCACAGCTTCCAAAATGATGTTTCTTGCAAAACACAGAAAATCCATTCCTAAAGACCTGGGTATAAATCTCGTTGCCTTCAAGGACAAGCATAAACGCAACGACATCATATTAAATGAACAGGATGGAATTGAACAGACTTACCAGGAAAAACCTTTAAAATTTGTAAGGGATAAGGCAGGTAGTTTTAAAATTAGTGTAGATTATGGAACTACAGTCGAAAACAGTAAAATCACAGCAACTCATTTTCTCAAAAACAAACCAGATTTAATTATCGTCGGACATTCAGCAAAGGAAATCTATGAAGAAATCATATCCAAAAACCTTGTATCCAGAATGGAACATGCTGCCTATTTGGGAGCGGAACTTAAAAAAGCAGAAATAGCGATGATTACCGGAAAAGAATATGTTCAGGATTTTGAATTATTTAAAAATCCTGATGAGTTTAAAAAATAGTTCTAATCAAAGTCAGTTGGATCTACTGTTCCCTCGGCCTGTCCTGCCTGGGGTGCGGAACTTTCCTGTGAACTGGTGTCTTGACTGCTGTCTGAACTTGAAGAGTCGGAAGAATCACTAGACTCCTGCGAACTGCTATCGGAACTGCTGTCAGAACTGGCACTTGAAGTTGCAGGTCCTGAACCTGAATCGGAACCTGAATAATCGGAAGAACCGTCACTTGGTAATGTGGTATTCGGACTGGTAACGTTTGTGGCAGGTTCTTTTGTCTGATTGTCATGAATAAATGAGATTCCATGACCACTTATAAAGAAATAAACCCCCGTAGCCATTATTATAATTACTATTAATGCAATGATTATTGCATTTTCAGATTTCATATTTAACCTCCATTTTAACTGAATTCATTTACAATATTATATTTTTAATTACATATAAGTATTACACAAAATTTAAATAAATTCATATTTAAAGTTATTCTAGTAACAAATATTTCAGGGATGGTTAAAAAGTTGCAGGTTGAAGATATTACAATAAAAGATATTGATGATTTACTTTTAAATTCAGGTTATGTTTCAAATACAGAAATTTCAACAACTCTTTATTTGTCATTCCTGCTCGGCAAGCCAATGCTTATTGAAGGACCGCCGGGTGTCGGTAAAACTGAACTTGCAAAAGTAATAGCAAAATCATTTAATAGAGATTTCTTTAGGATTCAGTGTTATGAAGGAATTACCTTTGAACAGATTATAGGAGAATGGAATTATCAAAAACAGTTGTTGCATCTTGAAGCGGCTAAAAATGATTCAAGTAATGTTGATGAGATTTTTGATGATGATTTTTTCATCAGAAGACCTTTGCTTAACGCATTTTTAAACGGTAATGATTCGGTGCTGCTGATAGATGAAATTGACAAGGCAGATGAGGAAGTTGAAAGTTTTCTGCTTCAGGCTTTGGGAGAGAGGGAAATTACAGTAAACGATCTGGGAACTTTCCAGCTTAAAAACGATTTAATTGTTATTTTAACTTCCAATTCACAGCGTTCACTTCTTGATGAAACAAAAGACAGATGTTTGTTTCTATACATCCCATATCCTACCGTTGAAAGGGAAATTGAAATTGTCAAATCCAAACTGCCGGATGCCGATGATGAAACCGTAAGTTACGTTGTTAAACTGGTGCATAAGATACGTGATTTGAATCTGATGAAAAAACCTTCAGTAAGAGGTACTGTTGACTGGGTTAAATCGGTTACCCATCTTGGAACCAAAAACCTCGACCAGTCACTTGAAGACAGTATGGGAGTGGCAATTAAAACTGAAAGCGATAAGAAACGTGTGAAAAAAGACATCTTCAATAAAGGATAATAATGATTAAAAAAATCGTCAATCTTTCAGCTGACTTGAGAAAAGAAGGTTTGCCTGTAAGTATCAGAAGTACTGAGTCAGCTATTGAAATTTATAAAACTTTGCGAGATTCGGATAAGCATCTTTTAAAAACCGCACTGATGACGGTTTATGTTAAAGACAGATATGACATTCCAAAATTTCTGAAGATTTTCGATGAAATCTTTGCAGACCCCGATCCTAAAACCGAAATAATGGAAGATGCAAACAAGGGCAAATCCTATAAAGGGACAGGGCCCAAATCCAATAAGTACATTATTAAAAAACAGAATACTATGGGTCAAAAGATCCAGAGGGAAAAGGTCACCAATGAAAAGCTGAAAATGCTTTCGGGCCAGCCCCTTCTCGAAGAGGCTAAAAAGCTTGAACGTGACGGAGAATTGATGAATAAGGATTTAACCAAATTAAACAGGTTCGATCCGAGAATGCTTGAGATATGTCAAAGGTTGGGTAAAAGAATTGCAAACAAACGTTCCAGACGTAAAGTTCAGGCTAACACTCATAGGATTGACATGAGAAGAACAATGAGGGCAAATTTAAAATACGGTGGAGTTCCAATAGAACTTATAAAGGCGAAGCCAAGACCTCATAAAAATGAACATTTGTTTTTAAATGACATTAGCGGGTCATGTGAATGGATCAGCAGCTGGTTTTTCATGCTGATGTTTTCAGCCCAGACTGCATTTAAAAGGTCTAGAACTTTTGAGTTTGACAATAAGGTAATCGAGACAACTAATGCTCTGAAGGAAGAATATCTCATAGATTCATTCATTAAAGTTAAGGATATGCGCATCAAAAACATGATGGTGCACGGAACGTCCGATATGTACTCTGCATTCAAACAGTTTCAGGAAATGGCAAATATAAACAATAAATCATATGTAATTATTCTCTCGGACTGCAGAGACTGGGCGGGACCTAAAGTAAACGGAATTCCGGCAAGTGTCGAGCTGGTGGGAGAAATGGTGCGGGATGCTAAAAAGGTAGTTATTCTAAATCCAGAAGATAAAAACAAATGGGACATTGTTGACAGTTGTGTTTCACTTTATCGAGATGCCGGAGCACATGTATTTGAAGTCAACACATTAAATCAACTGGCAAGATTTGTAGAACAGATGTAGGTAATAAGTATGCAGTGTAGTAAATGCGGTAACCCTAAAGTTATATATAAAAGACAACAGTCCGGGCAACTGCTTTGTAAGGAGTGTTTTATAGATTCAATCGAAAAAAAAGTCATAAAAACAGTTAAAAAGGAAAAATTGCTAGATAAGGGGGATAAAGTTCTGGTGGCACTTTCAGGAGGTAAAGACAGTGTTACAACATTGGAAATCTTGAACACATTCCGTGAAAGAAACATCATTGACATATGTGCCTTAACGGTTGACGAAGGCATAGCCAACTATCGCCAGGATGGTGTGGACATTGCCATAAGGCACGCAGAACGATTGGGTATTCAACACAAGGTTGTATCTCTTAAGGAGGATTATGGCATATCCCTAGATGAAATAATGCAAAGGGATAATCATAAAGGTTCATGCACATACTGTGGAGTATTCAGAAGAACAATCATCAATAAGGCAGCCCGTGAGATGCATGCTACAAAAATAGCAACCGGACATAACCTTGACGATGAGGTTCAGGCAATCATGATGAATTACCTTGAAGGTAATATTAACAATTTAGGCAAACTCGGAGCAAAAACTGAATCGGATGCCGAAGAATTCACGGTTAAAATCAAGCCGTTAAGGGAAATTCCCGAACGTGAAATTGGATTGTATGTTGTTGCAAAAGACCTTGAAGTCCACTTTGACAGTTGTCCATATGCAATGCAGTCCTTCAGAGGAGAAATTTCAGAGGTCATAAATCAGCTGACCCAAAAACATCCAACAATCAAATATTCCACACTCAGAGGATATGATAAGATAAAACCTGTAATGAAAAAGGAATTTAAAACTGATTATGCACATGGCAGATGTGAACGCTGCGGTGAACCATCATCAAATAGGTTATGTAAAGCTTGTTCATTTTTAGAAGAATTAGGAGTATAAAAACATGTCATTCACATTAAAATATAAAAGTATAAACGAAAAAAGAGAAATTCCAAATGAAAACTACACAATAAAAGATCTGCTCGATGAACTTGAACTGTCAGCACAGACTGTAGTTTCAAAACAGAACGGGGAACTGGTAATCGAAGATACAGTAATTAACGATAATGATGAAATTCATTTGGTACAGATAATCTACGGAGGTTAATCTTGAAAATCAGTTATGAATGTGGGCCTTGCTTTTTAAGACAAGCCCGTGAAGCACTTGATTTATCAACCGATGATGAATCACTTAAAATGGAAATAATGGAAGAAATATTTAAATTCCTAAGCAATAACTTCACACCAAAAACTAACTCAAACAGCACAGGCTCTGCAATGCACAAGTTAATCCGTGACAGAACCTGCTGTGAGGATCCTTATCATCAAGAAAAAATCCAGGGAAACGAAATTGCATTAAAATACCTGCCTGACGTTAAAAGAATATTACGGGAAGATGACAGTTTGGAAAACTATGTTAAAATAGCAATTGTCGGAAATATCCTTGATTTCGGAGCCTTCACTTTAGAGGACGATATTGAAACTGTGATAAAAACATCTCTAAAAAAGGATTTGGCAGTAAAAGACATAGATGAATTTGAAAATTCATTAAAAACACACAGCAAGGTACTCTACCTGGTTGATAACACTGGAGAAATTGTTTTTGACAAGTTACTACTTGAAAAAATCAGAGGATTTGATTTAAAGATTACCATAGCGGTTAAATCAGAACCTGTTTTAAATGACGCATGCATGGCTGAAGCCCTGGATGTGGGACTGGATGAATTCGGTGAAATCGTGGAGATAGGATGCGGAACCGTAGGATATGTTGACAGTGAAATTTCAGATGAATTCAGAGAGATTTTTATGAATCATGATTTCATAATCTCAAAAGGAATGGGCAATTATGAGGGTCTAACTGAAATAGATCTATCAAACAAGGATGTATACTTCCTGTTATGTGCAAAATGCAATACCATATCAAGGGATATTGGTGTAAATCTGCATGATATGCTTCTGTTTAAAAAATAACAGTGATAATATGATTATAGGTTTCATAGGTTTTGGCGAAGTTTCAAGAAACCTTGTTAGGATGATATCCTCTCCGGATATAACATTCATCACATCAACCGAAAACAGGTCTCCTGAAACTATTGAAAGAGTCAAAAAATCCGGTATCAAAGTTTTGGATACTTTCAGTCAGGTTGCAGTTTCATCGGACATTCTAATTTCAGCAACCTCTCCAAAAAATGCCTTAAATGTTGCAAAAGATTATGGTAAACTTACAAAAGGAATATATCTTGATTTAAACAATATTTCCCCAGACACCACATTTGAAATAAGTAAACATGCAAATAATCTGATTGACGGAGCTATTATAGGTAAAATAAGTTCTTCCAATCCTGTTTTATACTTATCTGGATTGTATTCATCTGATTTACTCTTTTTGAATCAATTCATTGAAATCAAAATAATAAGCGATAATGTAGGGGACGTAAGCAGATTAAAACTGCTTAGAAGCATTTATACAAAAACATTGTCAGTACTTTTAATCGAAGCTCTTGAAACTGCTGGGCAATATAATCTTGAAGATGAATTCTTTGACATTTTAACACTCACTGAAGGGGAAAACTTCCGTGAAAAATCACTGTCTAGAATTACTGGCACCCGAAAAAATTCTAAAAGGAAATCCGAAGAATTAAATGAAATTATCGAATATTTTGATGAAAACGAACTGATTATGGTAAATGCAGCCCTGAAAAAACTCATCCAATAACCACTTTAACTTTAAATCCTTTTTTAGCTTTTTTTATACTTCCGCTAACCGGAATAAAATGAGAATCCATAATGTATCTTAGATAGGTAACATCACGTGCAGGCAATCTCAGATTGGTTTTAATTTTTTTACCTTCACTTTTAAACTGAACTGATATTTTACCGTTCCTGTCAACATATAAGTCAGTGTCAGTTCCTTCTTTGGTGATTTTTGTTTCAAACTTGGTCAGGTTAAGTCCGGCTTCAATACTCAACGGAGGATTGTTAACAATAATATTTTCGCTTCTGAACCTGTTGTTCGCCTCACGAGCACTGATTCCCCTTTCACCTTCACATGCAACATACCATGCGCGGTCAATGACTCTTTGAACTTTCTGATTATCCGGAATCACGCCCTGTGCTTCATAGCTTTTCATCAAATCCATAACTTCCCTTTTGCTGACGTTCATTTCAATGGCACTGACTGCAAGTCTAGTCATCACAGGTCCATAATCCGACCTTCTAAACACTGCCCAGATAGATTCGGGGTCACGGTAAACTCTTCTTTTAATAATTTCATTTATGGTATTTCCGTTAAGATAAGCTATTTTTTCAAGGTTTCCCCGTGAATAGGTATTCATTCTTTTATAAATGTCACTCCAGTGGCGCTCACCAGGAGTTCTTCCGGCATCAATTTCTGCCTGCAGGATATCAACGGTTGTTTTTGGAAGTAATTTTTTAATTTCACTGGTTATTTCCATGTTATTATTGATGATTGACTGTCTGATAAGTCTTCCGGAGTATTTGTCCTTATTGAATTCTTCTACAACATGGTAATCAAGTTTTGAGCCTAAAAATTCATTAATGGCATACCAGCGAATTTCATTTCTGTTGGTGTAACTTTTAGGCATTCCGACGAAATTGCCCTCATCAATAAACTTTTGTGCTTTGGATTTTATCTCTTCAAGTGAAATGCTTGCAGAGGTAATGTAGTCAGTTACCCCATCATCAATCATTTGTTTAAGTCTTATTGGGACGCTGTATGATAAAACCAGTCTGTGATGAAGTCCTTCAAATGATTTCACCTCATCAGCACCTAATGCGAGTGCCATTCTGCGTCGTGCATTAAAATCAACAAAAAAAGGAGCATGGTTTGCACTGAAACCGTTGTTTAAATAAACTACTACCTGTTTATCCTGTTTGTCTGCCAGTTTACGAGCCTGCATGATTAAATGTTCATGGCCTTTATGAACCGGATCGAAATCCGCACTAATTGCTATCAATTTAACACCCAAAAAAAAAGAAGTTTGCAGGATAGTTTTTTTTTAACCATCCATTAATTTTAAAATACCACTTATCACTAACCATAATCCGATTAATGTGCCGAGGACAATTGGATCTGTAACATAAGTTCCAACAATTATGTATAATAGACCAAGCACCACGCCGGCGATTCCGATATAAAATCCGTATCTTGACTGGCGGTTATTGATTAGGGATACGACTCCAACAACTATCAGCATTATTCCGGCAAGATATAATGTAATTTCGGTTAAAAATCCGAGTATTGGAAAGCTGAATATTAAACAGATACTTAATAAAAGCAATATTATACCCAAAAACAAATCAAGTATTGCTCCGGTCTTATTATAATCTATTATAGCTACTCCAACAATGAGCAGATAAATTGATATTAACAGTATGGATAAACCTATTAAATCGGCCACTCCAATAACGCCCATTACCGGAAATATTATAATCATTAATCCAAGAAGTATAGCTAGTAAACTAATAAATTTAGTTTTCATTTTTGCCTCCATTATAATATAATAGTTTATGTTATATTAATATAATTCGATATGCTTGATTGTGACGGTTGATGAGTTCATGTCTGAGTTATTCACTTCAGCCATCCATTCATTTTTACAATCACATTCATATTCGATTTTTGTTTGAGTTAAATTATTGGATATTATCATATGTTTCAGGTCTTTACTGCACTTTTTACAGTTATAAGGCCCACGTCTTGAACCAAAACCTGATGTATCTAAAAGAGCAGGTAAATCTATTTTATCCCTTACTGTATTTATTATTTCGATACATGACCAGATCCATGGTGGCTGATATGCTCCTTTTCTCCAGAATCTTTCAATTACCGTTCCGCTGTGAATTGTTGCAGGACAGAATGAAAGTCTGTTCACGCCGACTGACTTGCAGTAGTAAGCGGTTTCAATGGCTTCAGTTATGGCCTGTTTTTCAGAGACTAAAATTGGTTTTACAAAAATATATGCTTTTGATTTTAAATTATATCCTTTGGTTTCCTTTAAACGTTGGGTTAACTTGACTGCGTTTTCAAAATCGTCACGGGTAAATCCCTTGTTGATTTTTTTAAGTCGAGTATAGTCATTTGAGGTTTCAAGTCCGATACTTATTTCAAATAATGTATCACCAATTATTTCAAATATTTCATCAATATATTCTTCTTTTACATATTCTGGGCGTGATTCTACAATAATTTCTCGGACATTGCCCAAATCAACCAGTGTTTTTAGGATTTCATCACGGGCATCTTTTGGAAGTTCACCTGGGTTTAGGAAACTTCCAGATGCAAACAATTTCACTGAAATTTTATCCTCTTCGGTTATGGGGTGTCTTGATAGGTGGTCATTAAATATTCTTAAAATTGTTTGTGTATCAATGGGTTCTAATGTACAGTCGGATACATAACTGCACATTGTACATCCGCCACTGTCACCAAGAGCCCATGCACATCCTGGTGTTGGTAAAATTATGAATAATGTTTTTGCAACACCTTCATAGGTTAAATCGTCATTGTACCAGCTGGCACCTGCTTGTTCGGGGGGTTTTGGATCTTTTCGCTCAAAAGCTCTTTGTCTAGTTTCTTTAGTTAAATTTTCAATTTCCATTATAATAATTATTAGAATAAGGTTATAATTAAAAATTATGTTATAATGGTATGTTATTAAATTGTGTGTAATGGTTTAAAAAAAT
>CACYBU010000127.1 GCA_902772665.1 uncultured Methanobrevibacter sp.
AATTAATGCAATTGGTTTTCAAGGCGTAAGGACAGCATCAGCAATTTTCTTCAATGGTAAAAATAATGCTAATAATTTTGCAATAGCAATTGCAAAATATGAAAGTGTAAGAACAACAAACCCCAAAGCAATAGAACTTCGAAAAAGCCATTAATAATCCTAACATAGATAATACAAATATAAAATTAGAATCACCATATGATTCATTAGGAAAAGACGAATATGAAAAATTATTCTATAATGACATGAAAATTGATTATAAAAAACTCAATGCCCCATGCAAAAAACATGATATTAATCATTCTGAATAGAGATTATATTCTAGAACATATTATGAAAATTGGTTGGAAAAATTTTTTTGCACAGAATTTAAGGAAAAAAACTATAAAACTAAATTTCACTACTAAAGTTGTTTGGTGTGCTGAAATATTTTTGGAAATGGGGCAAATCTAGAGTTTATATATTTTGGGCAGAAAAGTATAGCGATAAAAAAAAGAGCGGTTCGGCGAATCAACATGTCTCGTACGGTCATTAGGATTTCATGACTTTGACCCATACTCCACTAATTACACAATAAAATAAAAAATTAATCAATTAAAAAAATATTTTTGTCATTTTTCGTATATATGATTGTTCTCTAGGAGTTGTAAAAGGAGCATTTTGACAGGGATTTAGTGCAAAAAGAAGAATGAGCGTTAGATAGACATCATGTCATACAAGTCTAGAACTCTTGATTTTATTTATTCTTCCTTTTTGAATTAATATTTTCTCCATTTTTCTAACCAATTATCATAGTTCTCTGTTTTATAAATTTGGGGAGGGAGATAAATTGTAACAGAATTAGCATATCTTTCAACACTAGCCAGTTTAGTTGTCCAGATACTATCTAAGTCTAATCCTTCGTTTAAATTGAATGTTTCAGCGCAAATATTCAAAACTTAATGCATTGGATAGGGTGTTAATTTATATTGACATTAAAGAGGTTGCGAAATATAGTTCAAAGTATCAGAAAGTTTAAAATGAAAATAATGACTTAAAGGGCAATTGAATGCTTAATAGGATGAGTTAATAGTTTGAAAGCACGTAACGATGCATGGAATGATTAGTGATTAAGTAAAAAAATTAATAATATATGAAAAACTATTATTACTTAATAGAAAAACACTAAACTTCATATAACTTCTAGTGGTGATACATGTAATTGAGATAATAATATTGAGATTACCCCTGTTCCCACATGGTTGGAATGGAGGTGAACAATCTGTTATTTCAGTGGGTACTTATATTCGCTGAATTTGCAATATTAATCTTGCATGTGCTTAGTTTAATTTACTAAGTTTTTACTGCTCATGTAAAATTAATATAGTTTGTTGACCTGGAAGATGGTTCTTTGGTTATTATACGGCCCAACATCTGGAAGTTCTGTCTAATTTCTTCCATCTTCCGTTTCTTTTTAATTTTATTTTTCATAAAAAAAAATAGTAAAATTCTTTTTTTTGTCTAAAAATTAAGGTCATAAAAAAAATATAGAATTTTACAACCTTAACCCAACATACTTTTAGACATTTTTTTTCATACAACTTCTAATTAAAAGCCAGAATGGTTTTTTAGATTTTGAAGTTTAGCAAGCAGATACAATTGTATGAGTTTGCTAGTTACATTGTATGTTTTTGTTATTTATAAAGTTTTTGTAACTTAGACAACATTTTATGTGGGTATTTGGTATTATATACAAGTTGCTATTTTTTTACTTTTAACTTCATAGTTTTTGCATAATAACTGTTCCATTTGTCTTTTCTATCCTATTGTGATGTTCCTGTGACCTTCCTATTTTGTGTGGATAACTCATAATTATCTTGCCTAAAGCTAACGCTAAGTAATTAAAAATGAATAAAAAAATAAAATTTAATACATTGGTTAAAGTTCAAAGACCTTACCTTTCTCAAGTAAAATATCAGCAATGCCCTTTTCTTCAACAAATTTTTTAGTAGCTATGATTTGAGCTTCAATATGCATGTTGTTGAAATCGATGACATCATACATCTCTTCTAAATCATGAATATCAAAAGGTATTTCATCATCCATTACCCACTCCCAAGGATCATCATATTCATTCATTAGTACCATCTCCATTATAATACTCCTTCTTTAACTAATAATTTATATAATTTAAATGTCTATTGTGATGTTTAGTATCTTTTGGTGAACCTAATACGTCGATAATTGATTTAATATGGAGTTATTAGGATTTTCTTTAAACATATTATTTTCAGTGAATTTTCTAAAATTTCATCAGACCATTCTATAGCTCTTTGACAAGTTCCTATAAATGTAGGATTATATTTTGCTAATATTGGTTGCCATAATAGTATTCTTGCAGGATTTTCTTCAATTTATGCAGCTGCATTTTTAAATTCGGATATTACTCCGTGAGCAGGAACACTATTTATTTGAGGATCAACAGGTCCCCCACTTGATTGTTTTCCCATAACAATTTCTTTACAAGAACAAGCAATCATTGTTCCACCAGACATTGCTAACTGAGGGATAATTGCTCTAATATTTCCATCAAAAATGTTATTCAAATAATCAATTATTGATTCAGTAGCTGCAACATCCCCTCCGGGAGTGTGTAAAATTAAATCCAAACCATTTTCAACATTTAATTCATGACACATGGCCATAAAACCATTTTATCCATGTCATTAATTTCAATTGGTAATCCTGGTGGTGTTGATAAAAAACCAGAATAATATATGATTCTTATACAGTAATCTTAGGTACTTTTTTATAATTGAAGTAAGTTTACTTTGTAAAGTTGTGGCAGATACTTTGTAATAGTGTTAATATGGATTGTTTAGATGCTCCTTTAAAACATTCACTGCTTATGTAGTATAATCATGTATTTTGATTATACTTGCAGGTTGTATCATTTTTAGAATCTGATATGAAACTGTACTTAAGAATTGGGTTTTTGATGAGAGTTATTTGATTTTCACTAATCAATCAAATGACATATTTGAGAGGGTAAAATGCATCATCCCACAAAATTTTTTACATAGGCAGTATATTTAATTATCATGAGTTCTAAAAGAATAATTGTAATGATAACGTAAGCAATACAACTCTATCATGAGTTTTCATATAATCTCACATATGTATGAATTTTGATGATGACAAAAATATTGTTAGACATTATTAACATCAGGAAAAGACAATGTATAAGACACTAAAAGACTATTCCCGATCCCAAAAAAGAAAAATCGGCATATTTCTTGCATTTAAAAAGGGTTATTACTTTACCAGTTCATATATTAGGATACTGTCTCCCCTAAATGAACTTTCAGATGAGTTTGACTTTGAAATCATCGACTATTCCAGTCGGAAGAGATTCATGAAGGATCTTGATAAAAACCTCATATCAATGGATGCCGTTATAATTTCAAGGGACATCGACATAATATCAAAGGACATCGAGTTCGTAAGGTCATTATATGAAAAGCTAAAAAGGAACAATGTCAAAATCATCTTTGACATTGATGACAATATCCTTCTGATTGATGAGAACCACACTGAATATGCCTATTACAGCAGACTTATCGAATATTTCAGATTTCTGATTGAAAACTCAGACGTTTTAACCGTTTCAACACCCCACCTGAAGCATGAACTTGAAAAGTACAACAGAAACATTGTAGTCATTCCAAATACCCTGATGCGAGAGTGGGACTTCAGTCAAAAACAAAAAACCGGTGATTTAAGCAAAAAACAGAAAATCAAAATCGGATATTTCGGAACCCGAACCCATGGCCCCGATTTGAAACTCCTTGAAGAAGCAGTTATAAACGTCAAAAAGCATTTTACAGACAAAACTATAGAATTTGAAATGGTTGGAGTAACCAAAACGAAGTATGACTGGATTACACCCTTACCGCTTCCGAACAACTACCGCAAAAACCCAAACATAATAGACCATATGCTGAACATGGCTATGAAAGTGGTTGACCTGACGGGTTTTACGGTGGAGCTTCCCCATCGCCAGTTTATAGAATGGATGAAAAACGAAACCGACTGGGATATCGGTGTGGCCCCCCTTCAGGATAACAGATTCAACAGAAATAAAAGCAATCTCAAGTATCTTGAATACGGGGCCCTGAATGTTGCCGGAGTTTACAGCAATGTCGAACCATATAAGGAGATAAAAACAAAAAATTCAGGAATTGTCGTTGAAAACACATCCGAAGAGTGGGAAAATGCACTAGTAAGTCTTATTGAAAACAGGAATTTATACAGGACAGTTATAGCCAACTGCAGAAGGGACATATGCAAGAATTACACTGTCAGGAATTCATCCGAAAGATGGCGGGAAATACTAAAACAGATTCAGTCATGACGGTTTTGAGCCCTCATCACTTCAGCTTCAAACACTTCAATGGCATGTCTGTCGCTTCGCCTTATGAGAAATCCTGCCGGAGCGAGAAATATAATCAGTTTTAAAACATGCCTCCTAAGTCTTTTAAACTGTCCCGAAAACCTTGAAGGAGTTTGACTGCATCGGATTATGGATTCGGCACCGCAGATTTCAGCGTATCTTTTAAAATCATGAAAATATTTGTTCTGGCAGTTAAGCCATGGAAGGTCGCTTTCTCCTGCGAAATGA
This sequence comes from uncultured Methanobrevibacter sp., assembly GCA_902772665.1. GTDB lineage: Archaea > Methanobacteriota > Methanobacteria > Methanobacteriales > Methanobacteriaceae > Methanocatella. Next base: position 4,661 of record CACYBU010000127.1, read on the forward strand.
ACGAAAACAGGATTTTCACTACTTGATATAATCGTTTCCTTTGAGTAATTGTCAAGTTCTAAAAACTTGAGCTTTTTTGAATAAGTGAAATCATAATCCTGATAAGATCCTATAAGGTTGTATTTCGGTTCGATTATTCTGATTTTACCCTCAAAGGTCTTGTTTAAAACCCCCTGATCGGCGCAGAAGTACTCTCCCTGATGAGCAGATAGAAATTTTATGAAGTCATCCTCAACATTGTCACATCTCCATTTTTTAAGGTTTATGTATAAGAATCCGGCGTTGATATAGTTGTCAACGTCAAAAAACCAGAATTCCCTTTTAAGTGCCCGGGTGAAGCTTGACTGTATGACTCCGGCACAGTAGACGTCGGATATGTCACTCATCCAGAGAGGTTTTAGGGAACCTGTGACGATACCGTCACAGTCAAGATAGATTACCTTATCCACATCCGGAGGAAGGAGTGTTGAGAGAAAAAGTCTGTTGTAGGTAGTAAGTGAACTTGAAGCAATTGCATTGCCATCCATCGGCACCAGTGAAATGTCCATTGACTCTGCAACTCCGCTTTTTATGAAGGTAACCCTGCAGGGATAGTTTTCACATACCAGAGAAATCCTTTCCCGTCCGGCAGCACTGATGCCGTTGTCAAGTATGTAGACATTAATAGAGTCAAAGTCCTGGGAATTGTTTTCAAGCAGTGAGGTCACGGCCACCGCAAGGAGAGCAGAGTAGGCATCATCGGATGAAAATACAACATTCAGCATTAAATCACTTCCGTTAATTATTTTTAACACCACCAGTTATAAATATGTTTTCAGGAATTTCTCCTTTTTTTCGAAACGATTCCGGCTTTAAACAGGACCCAGTATAGTTCACATAAAAGAACCGCAAATGTGTCGCTTGAGCGAAACATGATCATGAAAAGGTTGATGCAGACATTAAAAGGAATACTGGTAATGAATATTCGTGTGTTCCACCTGTAACGGGAGTAATGTCTTTTGGCCTTTTTAAGGATTTCTCGTTTGTTTTCGGGGTTGGTGAAAATGAATATCTTGGTCCATCCGACAAGCATTTCACCTTCAAGGGAGGGAAACTCAGTCCTGTATTCGTCAAGCAGGTCAAATATCACGTCCAATCCCCTCAATCTCATAAGGAGTTTTTCATCGTCGAATGTTTCGGATGCAGATTTATTTTCACCTTCGCTTCTAACGATATAACAGTATCCCCAGAAGTCATTTAAAAGCAGTATCCCCCTGGCCTTGAGATAGCAGGGTATCATGAAGCAGATGTCTTCATAGAGAGCGTCATCGGGAAATCGGATGTTATTATCTGTGATGAATTTCCTTTTAAATATCTTGTTCCAGACAAATCCCGGATGGGATGTGGTTAAAAGACATGGCATCTCATGAACAGAATTTATGCACACGACATCATCCATTTCATCAAGAAATGTCTTTTCCATGATGCAATCCCTATTGTCCATGTTAAAAACCAGTCTGCAACTTACAATGTCAACTTCCCTGCCTGTGATGGCATCATACATCACCTCACACATTTGCGGATAGTACACATCATCGTGGTCCATGAACATTATGTAGTCTGATGTTGCATTTTCAATCCCAATGTTTCTCGGCTTTGAGGGGGAGCCTGTGTTTTTTTGGCTGAAAACGACCCTGACATTTTCATATCTCCCACAGTAGCCTTTAAGGATTTCAGGTGTTAAGTCCGATGAGGCGTCGTCCACGAAAATAACCTCGATATTTTCAAATCCGAAAGTCTGGCGTATCAGTGAGCTGATGCAGTCATCAAGATAATACTTGGAGTTGAATGTGGGGATTATGATGCTTATCTTATAGTCTGTCATGATAATCAGTTTCAAATATATCTATTGCATTTAAGATTATAATAGTTTTTGCAGAAAACCCCCTCACACGACCATAATATTCACTCATGTAGTAAAAAATATTATACATCTACCGGTTCAAAGCAGTTCATTTTTAACAGTTTAACATAAAAAACTGTCGAATTATTATATTACTTTCAAAAATAAGTTTTCTGTGAAATAATTATCTATTATTTCTAGTCTTTCAGTGCCGTTGAACCCGACCATCTTCCCCCCCCGTCTTCCAGATTAAATTTTGAAATATCTTTTGCAAAGAATAATGCTCAGACTTTGTTGAAATGGAAAAATCCCCTTTTTATCGATTTTACCCACACCAAAATATTCAAAAATCTTGTCCAAGTCTCTTTTTCCAAACAATCCCCGAATCTTATCTTCAGCTACATCCAGATATAGTTCAACAGCTTTTTCATCGCCACCATCAATTAAAGAGCCATATAACATCTGTTAATCATATGCTACACATGTTAATCTTTAATCGACTGCATCCAACAGACGATTCTTGACTGCAGCCAACAATTCTTCTATGATTGTGAAAGCCTCATATTTAGTTAAATCCCGAATTCATTCTAGAAATCTTGTACTGCCTTCATCTCCTGAATCACATTTTTTAGCGAAGAACTATCCATCATGCTATCTGTTATGAAACTATTATATTCATACTCAGTTGCTGAAACTCCATCATCATAAATATAGCAATAATACTAACCGATTAATCAAATGGAGAATCGTATTGCTCAATTTGATTGAAAAATACTTCATTAGCAATGTTCTGGAAAATATCCTTCTAAAACAAATAATTTCACATTGCAACTAAAATAAGAGTAATTTTTAAGTTCTTCAAAAAAATATTACTTTTCATCGCCAAATTCATCCGGATAACCCCTGATAAAAACTCCAACAACCATGAGCATAACTATAATACCCATATAATATAAAATCGCCTTTTTAAAAGACAATATTGACACTGGCATGAAAAAGAAGCGACTGAGGCAAGAAACTTCATAAAATATTACATTCTATGAGAATCCTGTTCAGACAAAAAAATACACCATCAAAGACAATGAAAAATCACACCTCCACCAAAAAGATTAATTAACAATACACAAAATAAATCTAATATGAAAGATTCAAAATCAGAAGATAAGGAGAATTAACATGGACATCCTATTTTTAAATTTACCCTATGAATCTAAAATCAGCCGTGCCAGCAGGTGGCCGGAAAAGACAAAATCCGGGACCCTTTACTATCCTTACTGGCTGGCCTACTGTGTTGGAGCATGTGAAAATGAAGAGCTGGACTGTAAGCTGGTTGATTGCATCACCAGAGACCATACCATAGAAGATACTATTGAGGAAATCCGAAATGCAGATCCCGATTATATAATGTGTGAGCTTACAACACCAACGGCATCATATGACTACATGACACTTGAAAAAATTAAAGAGAATTTCCCGAGCATTAAAATCATCGTCGGGGGAACCCATGCAACCGCCCTTCCCGAAAAAGTCATAATGGAATGCAAAGCGATTGATTTTATTGTCCGCCGGGAATATGACTTCACGGTTCCAAGACTGGTAAAGACGGATGATCCGGAAAGTGTAGAGGGAATCTCATACAGGAAAGACTCAAGTATAGTCCACAATCCGGACTGTGAACCCACAGACCTCAACAGTCTGCCCTTTGTAAGTAAGGTTTATCAAAAATACCTCAACATGAATGACTACGGCTATGCGTTTGCACAAAAGCCTATGATTCAGATTGTTGCGTCAAGAGGATGTCCGAACCGTTGCAGTTTCTGCTCATACCCTTCAACGATGGGAGGTCGAAATTACAGAATAAGAGACATTGGAAATCTTGCAGACGAGTTTGAATACATCACAAAAATGATGCCTGAAATCAGGGAAATCTTCATAGAGGACGATACCTTCACCGTCGACGAAAGGCGTACAGTGGAATTCTGTGATGAGCTGATAAAAAGAAACATCAATGCAGTATGGTCATGCAACACCCGGGTTGACATTTCATATAAAACCATGGAGAAAATGAAGGAAGCTGGATGCAGACTGCTTGTGTGCGGTTATGAATCAGGCAATCAGCACGTATTGGATGCAAACCATAAGGGAATTACCCTCAAACAGTCAAGGGAATTCGCAAAAAATGCCAGGAAATTAAAAATCAGGGTTTTCGGATGTTTTATTATAGGTCTTAAGGGAGATAATCCCGACACAATCAGGCAAACATATGAGTTTGCAAGGGAAGTTTATCCTGATATGTGCTTTTTCCAGCAGGCCGTGCCTTTTCCGGGAACCGAATTCTACGAATGGGCTCGAAAAAACAATTATCTGATTACTGAAGACTATTCCATGTGGCTCAGCGAAGACGGATATCTCAACTGTCTTTTGGATTACCCCTATGCAACACATGAGGAAATCGAGAAAATCCGGGACAGTTTCATGAGGAAGTACTATTTCTCGTTTGGATTTATCGCAAGGACTTTCCTTTCAAATCTTGACCTGGTGGAGTTCAGGCGTGTCATGGGTGGGGCAGTCAGCTACATTGCGTTTCAGATAAAAAACAGGAAAACTGGGAAGTGATGACTAGCGGGCAAAAAACTTGAGTGCCCGGACAATAACGTGGCCGATTAGTCCACGGTTTCGGTAGTGCTCATCAATCAGGCTAATTTCTCCAAGAAGTATTTTCTTTTCACCGGCAGACAAATCAGCCTGCCTCAGCAGGTAAATGTAAAATGAAAGGAAAAGATTTATTATTTTACCATATTTTTTAAAGGAGTACTGGTTGCACTGCTCGACTGCAGTTCTGTATGATTTTATCAAATCAAGAAGCATCTGAGGTGTGATGTTTTTTGTAATTGACAATTCCCCGTCAAAGCGGATATGGTAATTTGTAATGAATTCCGTGTTTAGAAAAACTATTTTTCCCCTACTGTAAACATCGAGAATAAAATTAAAGTCCTCCCCCATAATCAGTGGAGGAAACCCTACAATCACATCCCGCCTGTAGATTCTAGCCCATAGTGAGGGCATTATTTTTAAAATTTCAGGATATTGACTGACATCGTCAATGACAATCTTCTCCCGGTATGGTCTGGAAAATCCGTAAAAGATATAATAAACAATCTTTGACCAGACAGCATCGGCAAACCTGCTGAATCTAAGATAACTTTTAATGTCATTGTCAGTGGAATCATAGGGCGAGTATGATTTGATTTTAACATCATCATACACCCTCCAGTACCGTCCGAATACCATGTTTGCACCTGAAGAGATGATTTCATCATAAAGCACCTCGCATGCAGTCGGGCAGAACGTATCGTCACCGTCAAGAAACATCACGTACTCAGATGTTACTCTGTCAAGTGCAATGTTGCGGGGACCATATGCCGCCCCAACGTTTTCAGTTAAGTGTATTGCCTTGAAATTGGAGTGTTTTTCACAGTATTCATCGATTATATCTCCTGTGTTGTCGGTTGATGCATCATTAACGATTATTACCTCAAGATTTTCAACACCTATGCTTTGGGCGATGATTGAGTCAAGGCAGTCTGCCAGATATTTCCCGCAGTTGTAGGCCGGAACGATAATTGATATAGAGTACATTGTTTTTGATTTCTATCAAAAATCGTATTTATAGTATTGTGTCCCATAAGAATTTTAAACAGTACCGGAAATATTTGCATGAAGCACTATTGCATACTAAATTATAAAATGTTCCATGACCAATAATTTTATAGAGTCTTTTTACAAAGCAACACACCCAAGAATGATAAAAAATATTTACATGACCTATGAATGAATAATGAATAGAATCATTTAAGCAGATTTTACGATGGATGCAAAAGCACATATTGTAAGCCTCATTATAGTAACATCACTTAACCATCCTATTGAAGCCTCATCTATTACACAAAGCCGTGTAAAATTCATAAAAATTAATTATTTAAATGAATACAGTCAAAAGTAAAATCAGATATTATACTAATATCAGTGATTTAAACTTAACTGAGAGGTTTATTTTATATGACAGATGAAAAACAGGAAAAATTAACAGAAATGGTTGACGGGTTTTGTGATGAATATCTCAATGACGAATACAAACAGATGTCCCATGAAATAATTGAAGAAATGGCAAATGGCAAAAGCGTTTATTTCAAAAGAGGAAAACTTGAAGTGTGGGCCAGTGCAGTGATATATGCACTATGTCAGATTAATTCACTGTTTGATGAATCAGATGACGTTCATGTCACTCGAAGAGATATTTTTAACTATTCAACACTGACCAGACAACTGTTTTAAAAAAAGCGATTAACTTGAGAAACATTTATAATCTGGATGATAAATTTTCATCCGATAATATGCAGAAGTCCGATTTTACTGAGGAAGCGATACGTCACGCCAATATTATGGAGCGTAACTTCGGTGACAGTTATCCTATAGGTGATGAGAATATGACTGTCGAAGACTATCAAAAAGTTATCGATGATTATGAACAAAAGTTCGGTGAAAGATATTTTGAAGAAAATGAAGGAATGTTCTGGGGGATTCATGAAACCCGCCCATATATGCAATGTTTACTTGATCAGGGACACTTGTTATGGGAAAGCGGTGAAAGAGAAAGAGCCATCGACCAGTATAAATACATGTTAAAATTAAATCCGAACGACAACCAGGGCGTCAGAGACACACTTCTTCCAAATTTACTTGAATTGAACAGACTTGATGAAGCAGAGGATTTGTATTTAGAATATGAAGATGACTATAGTGCATCCTGGAAATTCGGCAAACTACTGCTAGATATAAAACGTAATACTTCTTTTGATGAAATCAAAATGCAATATAAAAAATGCATCGAATACAATCCATATATTGTTGACTATCTGCTTGGTGAAAAGAGAATACCTGCTGAAATGCCATTTTTCTATGGATTTGGTGATGAAAATGAAGCTATTTATTATGTTTTACTGTCCGCAGAGGCATGGTACAGTGATATAAAATCAATGAAAGTTTTAATGGAATTAAGTGAAAATAGTGTTTTACACTATTTTTTAATTAATCCCCTCTTATTTTTTAATATCACGAAGACTCAGAATATTTGTTTCATCAATAGAGTAACCGCAGGTCATGCAGTGCGGATTGGAAGGACTTACCTGACTGTGACAATACGGACAAAAAGTGTCAAACTGCATATTGATGTCATCAATTTTATTAATTTCAGCAATATTTTCATCTTCATTAAGTAAAAATGAAACTCTTAATGCCAAAGCCCGGTCTGTAACATATCCATTTTCATATTCATTTTTCAACTGGTTTCTGATTCTAACGACAGTTTTCCGGTCTGTAATTCCATCTTCAACCATTTGCTCAAAATAATCAGACAGTTCATCACCCTCGCCGATAATTTCATCATAATCCAGCAATGACTTCGGAAGTGAACTTTTCAAATCGAATAATTTCTGATTGAATTCATCAGAATTCTTCAAAAAGGATTCTTTAATCTCATTGAAATACTCATCCATATTTACTGAATCTCTAAATTCTCTGCAGTTGTATTTTTTATCATCAAAATCCAAAGCATCCTGATAGAATATCTCACAGACCCCCGGTGTTGAGATGTCATATAAAAATATCGGAGAGCATAAATTCAAATCATAGAGATTTGTAGAGGGAGTAAATTCCTTTAAATTAAAATTACTTATAATGTCTTCACCAAGCATGTCAAAAGATATTGCGCTTGTTACAATACTGTCTGTCAGTTTAGCTGCAAAATTATTTTTAATTAAAAATTCAACTACATTTCTTGCAGGCTTTAAGATACTTATATTTGCACCGGATCCCATCAGCATTAAAAAACTTTCCAACAATAAACTTTGTGATTCAAACTCCGGCAAAACAAATGTGTCAGACAAAGTCATTGCTGAAGGCTGAGTTACAATAAATGCTGCAAAGCCAACCACCTTTTTATCATGCACCAGTTCAAAAAATAAATTGCATACATCGAAATGAATATCATAATTATTTGCCTTCATGGATTGGCAAAGATATCCATAATCTTTTTTCAAAATATCCGATAAATTTTTCCCTCAAAATTAGGTATCATTTCACCTTTATTGTTATTTCTGATTACATATTCCATTCAATACACCTTTATTTTTGTAATAATTATTAATATACCAATAAACATATAAGTAATTTACTTCACTAAAAGAATGACATTTTCATGCCAATGTTAGTGTAGAAAATCCCAAAAATTAGACAGTACCCATTGAATTAAATAGTGAAGACTTCTAAAATCATAGCATTGATTTTAAAAAATAAACCCAGTAAAAGATGTGCGAGAAAGGGTAATCAATCTATGCACGTAATTAATAGTTTCAGGAAGTTTGATAAATTAATATATAATTTATTATTTTGTTTTATAACTGGAAAAAGAAACAAAAGTTATTTTAAGCTAAACATTCAATGGACCTATTAAAATTGGTTAGTAGACTGTAGGATGATAATTCTTCCTCGATCTGAAGAATTAAAGGATATCATTACAATGATTAAGATGAAACGGTAGTTTAAAAATGTTTACAGTTAAGAAATCGGATAGTGTATATAATTTATAGTACAAAAACCATATAATTTATAGTACAAAAACCATATAATTTATAGTATGAGTATTCCATAATCTATATAATTATTATTAAAAATTGAAACGGGAACCTGGTAAAATGGTTGAGAAATATTATGTGCGGATTTTAGATGAAATTATTGAAAAAAGATTAAAAATGATTGGAGCTATTTTAATAGTTGGACCTAAATGGTGTGGTAAAACAACAACAGCTAAACAACATGCGAATAGTATAATAAGTCTTCAAGATCCAGATAATCTTTCATCATATTTACAGCTAGCTGAAATAAAACCATCAAAATTACTTGAAGGTGAAAAACCCAGATTAATCGATGAATGGCAAGTGGCACCAGTATTATGGGATGCAGTTAGAACAAGTGTTGATAATCTGCATGGAAGTGGATTTTACATACTAACTGGCTCAACAGTCGTGGATGAAACAAAGATAATGCATTCCGGAACAGGTAGAATAAACAGAATAACTATGTTGCCTATGAGTCTATGGGAAAGTAATGAATCAAATGGAAAAATACCATTATTAAAATTATTTGAAAATCCGAACATGGATATTGATGGTATTGAATCAAATTTGACTATGGAAGAGTTAATTTATGCCGCCTGTAGAGGAGGATGGCCTGAAAGTCTTTTTAAAGATAGTGCAGAGGCACAATTATTTGTTGTTAAAAATTATGTTGAAAATATATGCTCAATTGACATGTCAACTATTGATGATGTAAAAAGAGACCCAAATAGAGTTAAAGAAATATTAAAGTCCTATGCCCGTAATATTTCAACATCAGCTTCAAATAAAACAATTATAAAAGATGTTAAAGGATCATATCCAGAAATGGCCGATTCTACATTTTATAATTATATTGATGCCTTATCACGTTTATTTGTAATTAGTAATGTTCCAGCATGGAGCCCCAACATAAGGTCCAAACAATCCATTCGAGCAACACCTAAAAAAGAATTCATAGATCCATCAATTGCAGCAACCGTTTTGGGAATTGATCATGAAAACTTAATATTTGATTTAAAAACATTTGGTTTTATTTTTGAAACACTGTGCATTAGGGATTTAAAAGCATATGTTAGCCTAGCAAATGGCTATGTTTCATACTACAGAGACAAAAATGGTCTTGAAGCTGACTGCGTTCTACATCTAGATAATGGTGATTATGCTTTAATTGAATTTAAATTAGGAAGTAAAAAAATAAATGAAGGAGCAGAACACTTGTTAAAACTCAATGATTTAATTGAAACTAAAATTAAAGAAAATAATTTGAAAATTAATAAACCTAAATTTTTAGCTGTAATTACTGGAGGCAAATTTGCAATGACTCGACCAGACGGTGTTAAAGTAATTCCAATCGGTTGTTTAAGATAGTATAATATAAATAAATATATTCTCCTACAACCTATTTAAATCCTTTTAAATTACTTATAAAAAATATTAAACCTCCAATTCCATTATTAATGATTTATATATGTTTTATAATTACTTTAAGGCATCGAATTTAACATTAGAGGCCAGTCAATAATTTTAGTATTGTTGGCATAAAGTATTTAAATTATTAAAAAAGGGTTATATTAACTTTTCATGGAAGATATCATGTGGCTTATCAAGTAATTAAGTTATATGGATTCATTTAGATAATTCATTTAATGAACCCGCCAGTGATTTTAAAACTAAAATGTTTTAAAAAAACACCAATAGTGGTAAGATTTATTTACTGTGAATGAAATACAATAAATTATATGGAAACTAACAGATTTGAAACATTTTATGATGCTATTCTGGCGATTGTTATAACAATCCTGGTTTTAAAGATTCCACACCCGGCAAATCCAACCTGGGGAAGTTTCTTTTCAAACCACACCTATTTCATAACCTATTTCATAGTCTTTTTAGCAATCATCAATATCTGGTTCAGCAACATGAACATTTTCCATCGGGTTGATAAAATCAACAACAGAGCATTGGTTACCTACGGAGTTCTGATTTTTCTGGTGTCACTGTTTCCTTATTTTGCATCATGGCTTTCACTGAACCTGTATTCACTGACCGCTGAAACCATTTTCGGACTGCTTATAATATCTGCAAATATTTCAAACGTCATAGCGCTTTTTGCCCTTTACGGAGCCAACAAATCAAGTGAGAAGCTCAGTGAGCTCAACATTAAAAAGATTTATTTCCTAGTTCCTTTAATTATTGAAATAATAGGGTTTATAATCTCATATACTGTCTATGTTCCTGGGATTTACTTTGCAAGTATTCTGTCTGTGATTTTAAGCGTTATCTATAACAGGAAACAAGGCAGACAAACTGGAGACACTGAAAGGTTTGAAGCGCTGATTGATGCAATCATTGCAATTATCATTACTGTCATCGTGCTTGAGATTCCTCAAGCGGTAAATGGTAATTTGGCTTCATTGCTTGAGTTGAAACTTGAATTCATTGCATACGCCATCAGTTTTATAGTCTGCTTTAATATGTGGGATTTCACATACAATCTCTTTGCCATCATCAACAAAATCAACTACAAGTCAATATGGGCGATTTCGGCAAGTCTGTTCTTTTTATCCCTGATTCCATATCTGACAATTTATGTTTCATCAAATTTCAATGAATTCGCGCCACAGTGCATTTACGGTCTTGATTTCATTATCATTGCTCTGTGTTCGATTATTGCCACAAGGGAACTTAAAAAGATTGATGAGGACAATCACTACCTTCAGACTGCGTTTCAAAACTACAACAATTTTATAATCACAATCATAATTACAGCAGTTTTCATAATCATCGGTTATTTCTACTATCCTCCGATAATACTCATGTCATGTCTTTTCTCAATTATTCTGACATGGATATTCATGTACAAGAAAATCAATCTGCTCAATCTCATTTAAAGAAATCTGTATTATTTTAAAACAAATCCCAATTACTTTGATAGTTTAATGGAATATTTTTAATTTTTGTTAAATAGTTTTTCCATATTTGTCCTCGGATGGTGAAATTGCCGTAGGGATTATTATTTGAATAATATTGGATAATTACTGAAATCTTTAAAGACAATCTGGCTGAAAAATTAATTAATAAAAAACAGCCAACAATTGATTACGGATTTTTTAAAATGAAAATTAAATATAATAATAAACCTGAAGATATAAACCAGTATTATAGCATATTCGGTTTATAAAAAAAATAACTTAATGTATTGTTAATAGTTATCAGATTTCTTAAAAAATTAGTATGTGAAAAAGTCATTTGCCTAAAAACAAAACCTATTGAAAGTTTAATTACATTCTATAAAATATTAAATGAATCAGGAATCACACCGGAATATATCATAAGTATTGAAAAAGGATATCGTGTCAACAACCCCAAACATTGGCAATAAATCCAATTGGCACCGGGTAGGAAATAACAGGAAAAATTTTTTGGTTTAATAGATAAATCTTAAATCTATATATAATTAAAAACATATAGAGTTAATGGGTTATTTTGTATTAATCCGATTTAGGAGTAAGTAAAAATGAGATGTGTTGGTACAGTAATACGTGGAATAAGAACACCAATTATTAAAAAAAACGATGATTTGGCCACAATAGTTGTGGATTCCTTGATGGATGCAAAGGAAAGTGAAGGATTTGAATTTAAAGACAAAGACATTGTTGCAATCACAGAAGCGGTTGTAGGTATTTCAGAAGGCAATTATGTGACCGTGGATGACATTGCCAGTGACCTCAGCGAAAAGTTTCCCTCAAAAAATATCGGGCTGGTAAATCCGATTTTAAGCAGAAACAGATTTTCCATTGTCCTTAAAGGTATTGCAAGAGGAATGGATAAAATAACACTTCTAACATCTTTCCCGTCTGATGAAGTGGGAAACGGTATTTTGGATGAAAATATTCTTGAAAAAAGCGAATTTAATCTTGCAAGCACCATCAGTGAAGAGGAATACATGGAAACATTTGGATCATGGATTCATCCGTTCACAGGAATCAACATGGTTGATTTTTACCGTGATTTAATCGAAAGTGAAGACTGTGAGGTCGAATTCGTATTTTCCAATGATGTGAAAACTATCCTCGACTACACTACAGACGTTCTTGCCTGTGACATTCACACAAGATTTAAAACAGCAAAACTGCTTGAAGATTCAGGAGCAAATGTTTACGCTCTTCACCAGGTTCTGGACAAACCTGCCGGCGATTCAGGATTCAATCCGGATTACGGACTTCTTGGGTCAAACAAGGCAACCGAGGAAAAATTGAAACTGTTCCCGAAAACCGGTGATGAATTGGTTGTTGAAGTTCAAAAAAGACTGATGGAAATTACCGGGAAACAGATTGAAGTCATGGTTTACGGTGACGGTGCATTCAAAGATCCGGTGGGACATATTTGGGAGCTTGCAGACCCTGTGGTTTCACCTGCACACACACCGGGACTTGTGGGATATCCGAATGAAATCAAATTAAAATATGTTTCCGATAATAAATTCGCCGATTTAAAGGGTGATGATTTAAAGGAAGCAATTAAGGATGAAATAAAACAAAAAGATGAAAACCTCACCGGCCAGATGATTACTGAAGGAACAACCCCAAGGGTTCTGACTGATTTAATCGGTTCATTGTGTGATTTGACAAGTGGATCCGGTGATAAGGGAACACCTGTCGTGTTCATTCAGGGATATTTCGATAACCTGGCGGATGACTAGCTATTATCGAAAATATTTTACTTTTTTTAAAAATAGAAGTTAATTTAGAAAAACAATATTATATGTTCTTCTAATTTTTAATATATTTTTTCAAATCTTCAGCTTTGTCGGTTTTCTCCCATGGAAGACCTTCAATACCAAAATGACCGTATTTTGCAGTTTGTTTGTATTGTGTATTCCTTAAATCGAGAGTTTCGATGATCCCGTCAGGAGTAAGGTGGAAGTTTTCACGAACTATCTCCTCAAAAGTGACATCTCCGATGTCTGCTCCTGTTTCGAAGGTATCTACCATCACTGAAGTTGGTTCGGCCACACCGATTGCATAAGATAATTGTATTTCACATTTTTCGGCAAGTCCGCTTGCAACGATGTTTTTGGCAATGTATCTTGCCATGTAACATGCGCTTCTGTCGACTTTGGTACAGTCTTTTCCTGAAAACGCTCCTCCACCATGCCTTGCATATCCTCCGTAGGTGTCCACGATAATTTTACGTCCTGTCAGTCCCGCATCACCGTCAGGTCCACCGATTTCGAATTTCCCGGTAGGATTTATGTGAATCTTGGTGTCTTCAGTTATCAGACCTTCGGGAATAACAGCACCGAAGAGTTTTTCACGAATGTCTGCATGGAGCTGTTCCTGATTATCAGACATTGTCTCATCATGCTGGGTTGAAAGTACAACAGCATCAAGTGAAATGACATTACCGTCAGCATCATAGTTAACTGATACCTGTGCCTTACCGTCAGGTCTCAGGTATGGAAGTTCACCGGTTTGCCTTAACTCGGTGAGTTTATTGGTGAGTTTGCGTGCAAGGTCAATCGGATAGGGCATAAGGGACTCTGTTTCGTTGGTTGCAAAACCAAACATCATTCCCTGATCTCCGGCCCCGGTTTCCTCATCTCCCCTGTCAACCCCCTGATTGATATCCTGGGACTGAGAATGGAGTCTGATATCAACGTCACAGGTGTTGCCGTCAAATTTAAGTTCAGGTTTGTCATAGCCGATTTCAATGATTGTGTCTCTTATGATTTTTTCAATTTCATCATCGGACAATTCAATGTTTGAGGTTATCTCACCGAATACCATGCAGAAATTGGTTGTTACACAGGTTTCACATGCAACGTGTGAATATTTATCCCCTGCCATGTAAGCGTCCAGTATTGCATCAGAAATTATATCAGCAACCTTATCGGGGTGTCCCTGGGTTACTGATTCTGATGTAAAAGTTCTATATATCTCACTCATATTATCACATGTTTTATCATATATTAATATTAATTATATTATTCATATTTAAAATAATTTTTTACTCAACCACCACCCAACCTCCACTCACCCCATGAATACTTAAACCAAGACCTGATTAAATTAGATTCATAACTGTCAAATCCCATCATACCAATCATTTTTTTAATTATTCACAAGAAGTTAAATGAACGGCAGGCCATCACAACCATAATATATATTAAAAAACAAAAAATAAATTATATTAGTACAACCATTTGACGATGATAAAATGAAGGATAAAATTAGTATAATTCTACCGATTTTTAATGTGGGAGACCATCTCAGGGGAGGAATAGACTCTCTGATTAACCAGACTATAGGAAATGAAAATCTTGAGATTGTCATGGTTAACGACTGCTCCACTGACGGTTCCGATAAAATTATAGATGAATATGCAGATGAATACGAATGCTGCATTGCGATTCATCATGAAAAAAACAGCGGTGCAGCATACACTCCAAGAAACACAGGAATTGATGCATGCAGCGGCGAATATATAATGTTTCTTGATCCCGATGACAGGTTCACACCGGATGCAGTTGAAACACTCTACCAGACGGCTAAAACCAATGATGCCCAGATGGCCTTCGGACGTTTCAGAAGAATTTTCGAATACGGAGGAAAAGTTCAGAAATCCTACTCCCCATATAAGGATAACCTGGAGAAAGCCTACCCCGACGAGACCTTTGAGAGTGAAAACTTCATCAAGGTTCCGGATTTTATCTGGGACAACTTCATAGAAAAAGCACTATACGGGAAAACGCTGGAAGTAACCTATCCAAGGGACAAACCCCTTGACACCATCAAGGTGGACAGTATCGAGGATGAACCGGACATGCTTAAAATGCATCCTTCAGTGTGGAGTAAAATCTATAGAAGAGACCTGATTATGGACAATAATCTCAGGTTCCAGCCTTTCGTTTCAGGAGACGATCTTGCGTTTGCACTTGAGGCATTTCTTAATGCAAATGGAATTGTATTTTTAAACGATTTCATGTGTTATGACTATTATATAAGAGACCTTCCCTCAGACAAGTCAATAACAAACAATGTCAATGTTCGCCTTTTGGATGAACTAATGGAGTCCTACATTTACTGCAGAAAATGCACTGAAGGCTTTTCAAAGAACGTTCAAAACATAAGCATCAACCCCCACCTCCTGCACTGGACATACACATGGAAAAACTCACCATTTACACGCAAAGAAAACAAACTGCTTTTAAGCAAAGTCAACAAGCTTAAAAAGATTCATCACACCGACCTGAAAACCCGGTGGCTTTTATCATCAATGACCACTGCCCTTGAGACAAAGATAACAATTGCACGTGAATAAAAAAAGGAGAATTTTATTATGAAATACGATTATTTGATTGTGGGATCAGGACTTTTCGGCTCAATTATAGCCCATGAAATGACAAATAAAGGAAAAAAATGTTTGGTAATCGAGAAACGCTCACATATCGGAGGAAACGTCTACACCGAAAACACCGAAAACATCAACGTTCACAGATACGGAGCCCATATCTTTCATACCAATAGCCGTGAAGTTTGGGAGTACATAAATCAGTTTGCAGACTTCAACAGGTACACAAACTCACCCGTTGCAAACTACAAAGGCGAACTTTACAACCTGCCCTTCAACATGAACACCTTCTATCAGATGTGGAAGGTGAAAACCCCCGAGGAGGCAATGATCAAAATCGAAGAGCAGAAA
Source organism: uncultured Methanobrevibacter sp. (assembly GCA_902772665.1). Classification (GTDB taxonomy): domain Archaea; phylum Methanobacteriota; class Methanobacteria; order Methanobacteriales; family Methanobacteriaceae; genus Methanocatella. The sequence continues at coordinate 20,921 of CACYBU010000127.1, forward strand.
AGAGAGTTTCACATTGAAAACCCCCAGAATCTTGAAGAACAGGCAATATCCCTTATCGGAAAGGACATCTATGAAAAGCTGATTAAAGGATACACCGAAAAGCAGTGGGGAAGAGATTGCAAGGATCTGCCGGCCTTCATCATCAAAAGGCTTCCGGTAAGATATACCTTTGATAATAACTACTTCAACGATCTCTATCAGGGAATTCCAATTGGAGGTTATACCCGAATCATTGAAAAGATGCTTGAAGGCGTTGAAGTAAAGCTTGACACAGATTTTTTCTGTGACCGGGAAAAATGGCTGAATATTGCAGATAAAATAATTTTTACCGGAATGATAGACCAGTACTTTGACTATCGCTACGGTGAACTTGAATACCGGGGTCTTGAGTTTGAGTTTGAAACCCTTAATATGGAAAACTATCAGGGAAATGCAGTAATCAACTATACAGATGCAGAAACTCCCTTCACACGCATTATAGAGCACAAGCACTTCGAGGGAGTGGACTGTCCAAAAACTGTGATTACCCGTGAATATCCGAAAACCTGGGTTAAGGGTGAGGAAGCCTATTATCCAATGAACGATGATAAAAACTCACAACTGTTTGAAAAATATCGTGAACTTGCCGAAAAAGAGGATAATGTCATATTCGGCGGGAGACTTGGAATGTATCAGTACTTTGATATGTGGCAGGTCATTGATGAAGCACTGAAACTTGTCAGAGATTTGGATTAGGATTCTTTTAATTTAAAAGAACCCTCCCCTATTTAACATTTTTAATAATGTTTCATATTCAATCTCATTTTTATATAATTACTATGCATATAAAAGATTACATGGAACATTTACAAAGTAAAATTATTTTGCATATCCTAAGCCAGTTCACTACAATTTGCATTCTTTTAGCAGAAAATATGCTATCACTAAAACCTGAAATCCTTAAAGAATTTCAAGAGTGTGTGAGGATTGGTATTCTCAAGATTATAAAATATTTAAACAAAAATACGCAACGAAGCTCCAAATGCATATTTGCCCGCAGAAAACAAATCCCCCATTGTTTCAGGCATTTATGTTTTTCACACCATACTATACACTTTATTGATTATCACTTAAACTATATTTTTGGTTTTTTAATGTCAATTCATTCGTTTTCCCAGATTCATATCAAAAGCAGGCATTTTATACTAAAGGCTGAAAAATAGAGACTGTCGCATAAATAATTTCTGATTTTTTTCAGTGGACGTACCTAAATTTCAAGTGACTATTTTTATTCAAATTTTTAGATATAAATACTATATAGATAATTATTTTAGAAATTAAATAAGAAAAAAGTACAAATATTGTAGATAACAGATAATAAAAGGCAAATGGTAATTTTAGGGAATATGATTAGATTTCTAACAGAGCCTTGTTGTCCATTAGAAATGCTAAATTATCATATTTTATCTGAAAAAATACATTTTTTCCAAAAAAAAAATGGATAAAAAATATTTTTCAACAGATAATTTATCTAAACAATTAACTATTTAAGTATTGGCAGATTTTATATTTTTGGTAAAAAAATATTTTACAAGATAATTGTTGAATCTTTTAGCAATCGAAGTTTAATCAATTTACCTTACACTACCATTTAACAATTTTAATTAACTAATTATGTAAAGGAGACAATAAAAATGGTAGATAATCAATGCTGCTTCGAAATTAAAGAAGTTGGAAAGAATTTGGACACAGAACACAATGTTTTTAATCTGATATATCTTGTGGATCTTTTTGAAGTATTCCATCCAGAAGAATTCAGTACAAAAAAAGGAAAAACCTGGTAAGAATGTCAAGTACGCTCCCAAAAACGTGATAACATTTATCCTTTGGGGTAAAACAATAATCGAGACAGTAGTAGGGAACTTGAAAAATGGTGTGACAACAATGATGAAAACTGCCAATTAGTATTGGATTGTGAAAAAATAACAAAAGACGTAATAATTCGATTCAAAAATAATAATCAAGATTTGGTTAATAAATTTGATCAATTTCTAATCGATTTGGGGAAAGGTTTGGAATTAATTGATGGAAAAATTGTCTATGCCGATGGTACAATACTAAAAGCATGGTGCAACACCTTCAAAACCATGAATCCATATGAAATCGATTATTTGAAAGACTTTCTAAAAACCAATAGCCAAAATAAGGAATTATGGCTCAAACTACAACAATATTTTATCAACGAAAATGAAGATACTGAATTAAAAGAAGAATTGAATATAGTATTATCTGAATTAAACTATAATTTGAATTCCAGTGGAATACATTTGTTGAAACTTAGTTTAGAATCATCAAAAGGGTTTCAAAAAGTTTTAGAAAGAATCCCGTTGATGGAAAGGAATATTGATAGTAAAAATAGTATCAGCATAATAGATCCTGAAGCCAGACACATGCTAAACAAAGACAACAAAATGAGTCTCAACTACAATTATCAGACCGTAACAGATAATAAAAACTGATTCAGAATAGTACACTACCTTACTACCAATGCCAACGACAGTAATGAGGCAAAAAGATTAGTGGATATAACATCCGAAAGATTACATACAGATGACTTCATAATCTGTATGGATAACGGATACTGGAATCCAGACCTACTCAAAGAAAATATACAAAGGCAATACACGAGTGGTAATACCAGACAAGGCAGAAGCAACAAGAAAAAAGAACAAAATAAATCTAAAAAATTCATCAGGAAAACGACAAGAACAAAAAGAAAAGAAAAACAAAAAATCCTCTAAAAATAAACCAAAAAGAATTCCAAAGCATGAATTTAAATACTTGCCAAAAATAGAAGCATTCCAATGCCCACTAATACAACAACTACTCACTGTTGTCGGAATTGTAAAAAAACAAAGATAAACCAATGAAAAAGCATACTTAAAACTACTGCATCCAATGTGAATTTAAAAAGCAATGTACCTCCCAATATAAAATAACATTCTATGAACACCACGACCCTGTTATTGAAGAAATAAAAAGATTTTATTACTCAGATGAGGGTCAAAAAATCTATTTAAAAGAGGGCACTATGCAGAAACTAGTTTTGCAATTCTAAAAGAATCTCGAAACTACAGAGGCATCAAAACCAAAGGATTAAAAAAAAGCAGAAAATGAATTAACACTCGATGAAATACACCATTAACATCAAAAAATACGAAAAACTAACAACAAATAAGTTTCTAAAGTTAATACTCAACAAAGCAAAGAAACACAAAGAACAACACCATTACATCGATTTTTCATTTTTCGATGAATTTAAAGGAAATTACATAACCAAAGACAACAAACACATAGGACTACGAGACTTCAAAAAGAAATAAAAAAACA
>CACYBU010000128.1 GCA_902772665.1 uncultured Methanobrevibacter sp.
ATGACTGAACTTGCAGATAGTGTAATTTGGTTAGAAGATGGTCAAATTAAAGAAGAAGGAGACCCTCATAAAGTTGTAGATGAATTCATGGCAACAGTTCCTGTTCCTAAAAAACCAGAAATTCCAGAATTTGGTGAACCGGAAGTTGTTCTTGAAGATGTCAAAAAACATTATTACTCTATTGAACGTGGAGTTTTAAAGGCTGTGGATGGTGTAAGCTTAACAATCAATAAAGAGGAAATATTCGGTATTGTCGGTTTAAGCGGTTCAGGTAAAACAACCACCACACGTATGTTAATGGGATTAACCGAACCAAGTAGTGGTGACATAAGAATAAAGCTTGGTGATGAATGGATTGACATGACAAAAGTTGGTCCTCTTAACCGTGGACGTGTTATTCCATATATTGGATTGCTCCACCAGGAATACTCTTTATATCCTCACAGGACAATTTTAGGTAACCTGACCGATGCAATCAGTTTGAATCTGCCTGCGGAATTCGGTAAGATTAAAGCTATTCATGCATTAACCACTGTCGGATTTGGTGAAAACGAAGCAGCGCTCATTCTGGAAAAATATCCGGACCAGTTAAGTGTAGGGGAAAAACACAGAATCGCTCTGGCACAGGTTTTAATCAAGGAACCTAAACTCATAGTTCTCGATGAACCGACAGGTACAATGGATCCAATTACCAGAGTTAATGTCACTGATTCAATTTTAAAGGCTCGTGCGGAACTTGAACAAACATTCATTATAGTTTCCCATGATATGGACTTTGTTTTGGATGTATGTGATAGAGCAGCTTTAATGAGGGGAGGAAAACTGCTTGATGTTGGTACTCCTGAAGAAATCGTTGAACAGTTAACTCCGGATGAAAAAGAAGACATGCTTAAGGAAAGATAGAATCTTCTTATTCATTTAATCTTTTTTTTATTTCTTTCCAGTCGGGACAAAACTCATCCATTAATTTTTTAAAGTTTTTTCCGTGGTTGAATTCAATCAGATGACACAGTTCATGTATCATAACATATTCCAGACATTCCTTATCTTTTTTTGCAAGGTTCAAGTTTAATGTAATTCTGCCGTCCTGCTTGCAGTTTCCCCAGTTTTTCATTTTGCGAACACTTACGTCGCTAGGTCTGCGCCCAACGATTTTAATGCATTTTTCAAGAATAGGGGGGATGGCAGTTTTCACTTCCTCACGGTAAAATTCATCTAATGTTTTCCTTCTTTTGTCAATTGTACTTCGCCCATAAACTGGCAAATAAATGGTGTTTTCTTTAACAAAAGCCTTTTTAACATGTGAATTTGAAAGTAACTGCAAGGAATACATGTGTCCCCAGAGTGAGTGTTTTTCACCGTTGTGGTATTTCAATGGTGAGGAAATATTATTTTCCAGAATATGTTTTCGTTTTTTTAAAATCCAGCTCTTTTTCGATTTAACAAAGTCAATTATATCTTCGTCAGACACATGAAGTGGTGCTGATACTTTAACCTCTCCGTCCGGAGGCAAAATGCGCAGATACATGTGTTTGATGTTCTTTTTTGTAACGGTGACGGTAATGTTTTCAATTTTCATTTCATTAAAAAATAAGTTTGATAAGATATTTAAACTTATGTTTCACAAAAAGATTATATATTCAGAATTTAAATAGTTTATATTATTATCTAATATTTATCAAAGAAATTGAGAAATGATTATGGAGGATTATTATGACTTGGGAAGATGCACCATCTCATATTTGTAGAGGAGGAGATTTAAGAGGACTTGCATTTTGCTGTCCACCAGTTAAACCATGTCCAGTTTTAAACGCATTACGGGAAGTTAATTTAACTCCTCAGGAGTTCATGGATATTAAAATTAAATTCGGAAAAGAAACTAGATTAGGTGAAGGTGCAGGAACTTGTTTTGGGTCACTTGTATGGTGTTGCAAACCGTCAAAACCTTGTCCGTTAAGGGACATGACCTTAAAGAATATGGGAATGACACATGAGGAGTATTTGGACTTGAAAAAAGAGTTGTCCGAAAGACTGGTTGGAGTTAAAAAACCTGATCCTGATAAAAAAGCCGAGGCATTGGCCGAAACATTCCACATATCTAAAATAGAAGCAATGAATATTTTAACCGAATGCAATGATGATTTGAGATCTGCTGTAAAAAAATTGCATGCGAGGTCTCTTGAAAATTCTGATTAAAATGAATTGGACATCTATTTATCTAAAGACTTCTGATTTGAATGTTTTTATTTTAGGCACCGGTGAGGTTGCCACAAGAAGGGCAAACAAATTTTTGGACCATGGTGCAAACGTCAGACTGGCAGGAAATAATTTATCCAGTGAGCTTGAAGATAATGGGGCTCAGTTATTCTCCACTCGAAACGTCGATGAGTTGGTTGAATGGTGTGATGTTGCTATTATTGCCAGCGGTGATAAAGAGATGTCAGAATATGTTTCAGGTCTTGCAGGTGATAAACTGATTAATAGGGCGGATTATCCTTTAAAAGGCAATGTAATTGTTCCCACTAGTTTTAATATTGGCGAGATTGAAATATCTATTTTTACTAAGGGCAAAAGTCCGTTAATGGCTCGCCAGCTTAGAAAGAAAATCCAGTCAGTCATTACTGAAGAGGATATTTTAAAAATTGAACTTCAGTCTTATGCAAGATCAAAATTAAAGGAAGTCACTGAAAATCAAAAACAAAGGCGAAAATACCTTTATATGATTTTTGAGGATGAAACAATCAGCGATTTGATTTGCAATGGAAAAATAGATGAAGTTAAAAAATATATTGATAATTTAATAAAGGGGATTGAATGATACTTAATTTAAGAGTTGACCATAAAATTGCAGATATTCAGTCAATGGAAATAATTTCAAAGGACATTGATGAACTGTTTTGGCAGTTGCAGGAAAAGTATTCCATCGGTGAATATATTGAGATTTCCACCTGTAACAGAAAGGAATATTATATTCACAGCAAGTTTATTCATGAGGGTGAAAAACTGTTGTCTCATGAAAATCAGAATATCGTGATTGATTATGGTCAATCTGCAGTCATGCATCTTTTAAGAATGACATCAGGTTTGGAATCAATGATTGTAGGTGAAGACCAGATTTTGGGTCAGGTCAAGGATGCCAAGCATAAGGCCTTAAAGGAACATCATTGCGGTAAGATTCTGGATGCTGTTTTTACAAAGGCAATTCATGTCGGTCAGGTTGTAAGAAACAAGACCAACATCAACAAAGGTTCGGTTTCAATAGGCTCAGCAGCTATCGATTTGGCTGAAAAGCACATTGGCTGTTTGGATGACAAGTCCGTTCTTGTTATCGGTGCCGGAAAAATGGGCAGACTGGTTGCAAAGGCTTTGGCTGAAAAGGATTTGAATGCCATTTTTGTTGCTAATCGTACATATTATGTTGCCGTTGAACTTGCAAAAGACCTGGGCGGTGAAGCAATTTTATTCAACGATTTAGAGGAATATCTTGCCAGCGCCGATTTGGTCATAAGTGCCACCAGTGCTCCTCATGCAATAATCACTAAGAAACGTCTTTTAGGCATTGATATGGTTTATGAAGATGTTATGATGGTTGATATTGCAAATCCTCGTGATATTTCCGATGATGTTTCACAGCTTGGGGTTAAATCCTTTAATATTGATGATTTAAGGGAAATTGCTGATGAAAACACCAGACTTAGAAAAAGTGAATTCAGTGAAGCGGAAAATATAATCAATGATGAGTTCATTTTACTTAAAGAATCGTTTAAAATAATGAAAGTTAATAATGTCCTTGGTAATTTAAGAATGTCTATGGAAAATATAAGAGAACGTGAGACTGAAAAGGCATCTGCCAAGCTAGTTGATATAGATGGTAGTGATAAAATACTGGATAATTTAACAAATTCTATTGTCAACAAGATATTTTTCGATATTTCAAAAAATCTGAAAGAAGCCGCAAAAGAAGGGGACAGGGATGTTATAGATGCAGCAGAGTATATCTTTAATTTTAATTAAATATTAAATGTTTGAATGATTTTTCTATTCAAACATTCCTTTAACATCTCTATTTTTAATTTTAGTTGATTTTATAGCATAATCAATGTTTTCCATTGTAATTATGTCTGAATCATTTGAAATCGCATTGTGAAGAGCTGTCTTTAAAATTTTTTCCTTCAAATCTCTTCCAGACAAGCCTCGGGTAATCTTTACAAGTTTATCCATGTCTAGGTCATATTCAAGAGGCATGGTTTTCAGATTATTCTCTAAAATGGCCAGCCGTTCTTCATCATCGGGAAGTTTGAATTCAATTTCCTCTTCAAACCTGCTTCGCACAGCATAGTCAAGTGCTGAAGGGTTATTTGTTGCCGCTATAGTTATCACGTCTGAATTTTCAATGATGCCATCCATTTCAGTTAAAATGGAGTTAACAATTTCAGATACATCTCCCCTTAGGGACTGGAATGACCGGTCAAGTGCAATGGCATCGATTTCATCGATAAAGATTATTGACGGGGAATTTTCACTTGCTTTTTTAAATAAGTCATGAATTTTAGATGAGCCGTCTCCAACATGATCACCGATTAGTGAAGTTGATTTGATTAAATATAGGGGAACTTCAAGCTCGTTGGCGAGTGCCTTGACAAGCATGGTTTTACCGGTACCCGGAACTCCGTAAAAGAGAATATTTTTCGGAGCCCACGGTCCGAAACTTTCGGGATCATCTAAATATTTTATTATAACCTTGATTTTGGATTTAGCATTCTTTTGTCCAATAATATCTGAAAGTCGAATATTGGATTTGACATTGGCGATGTCTTTTTTAGCTATTTGATCAGTAATGATTTTAATTTTTGTTGTTTCAGAAATCATTGAATTGTTAGGTTTTGCAGTTATGATTTCAAAACCGTAATCAGGGATTATTTTTTGATCAAAAATGTAGGTTGATTCCTTAACAACCAGTCCCAACCATTGTTCACGGGCATACTCTTCAAACAGTGCAGTGTTGGTAATTTCAATATCCTCATCCATTAAATTAAACTCAAATGGATATCCGACAGGTTTTATAACAACTAGCTGAGCATAGTCCTTGTCTTCATTTTCCTTGATGATTTGTTTTTGGTTATTTGTTTTAATTTCTGGTTGTTTATTTTCACTTTTCAAAATAATCACCTCCACTTTTTTTGTCACATATTCAACATTAGTTTTAATAATTTATATACTTAGTGGGACAGATTTAAATTCAGAGGTAAAAATTTATGAATTTTGCAGAAAGAAGAGTATTATTCATAACTCCGTTTTATATGTTGTTGCAGTTTTTTTTAATCAAATATCTCGTACTTTTAATCTATCCGGTTAACGACGTGTTTATAGTGCCTGTTGCATGTTTAATTGGAGTGGATCATTTTGCTCCAATGCTTTTTGAGTCTAAAAAATCAAGAAGGATATCCAGATTTCTCACAGCAGTTGATGGAGTTTGGATGTGGGCAACCGTTTTCTTTTTAATTGATGTTGTTGTGATTTATATCATTAAAATGTTTGTCAATCCTCCTTTTGGAATAATAGTTTTGCTTCTGGCAGTGGTTCCGGTACTTGGAGTTTATAATTATCATAAAGCCCATAAATTAACTGTTAATGAAAAAACTTTAAAACTGAAAAACCTGTCTGAAGATATTAACATAGTCCATTTCTCAGATGTTCATTTTGGATCCATAAGACACAAACAGATTATTCGCCAGATTTCTGATAAGTTACAGGAACTGGATGAAACCTGTGACGTGGCAATCATTTCCGGAGATTTGGCTGATGGATCTTCAGCTGTTGATGAGGATGACTTTTTAGAGTTTAAAAATGTTAAAATGCCGATAATATTCACTCCGGGCAATCATGATTTTTATCGGGGAATAGAAAATGTTATTAAAGCATGTAAAAAGGCAGGAATTATTGTATTGGACAATGAAGGCATGAAATTCAAGAATTTAAACATCTATGGATTAACATTCAGTTTTGAAAACAGGGATGCTCCAAGTCTCAGTGAAACCTTAATCAATCCGGATATGGTAAATATCATAAATTACCATGTTCCCTATCACTGGTCTCAATTTTCATCGTTGGGCTTTGATATTCAACTGTCTGGCCATACTCACGGCGGACAGTTTTATCCGGCAGTCAATTTTTCTGAAATACTGTTCAAATATAATAAGGGATTATTTAAAAATGATGATGAAAAATTCCTGCATGTAACTACTGGTGTAGGTTCAATGGGCACTCCAATGAGATGGGGTACTGATTCTGAACTGGTTATTCTGAAATTAAGAAAATTATAATATTCAGTTTTGAAGTTTTTAAATAATGTTTTTCACATGCTCTAAAAGCTCAAAGGCTTCCTCATCAGACAAACCAGAATCCTTTGAAATAAATTTTTGCAGTTCATTAATCGTCATATGTTTCACTTTCAATGCTAAAATCAGTGCCCCGGCTTGATATTCATGTCAGATTTAAGTTTAATGGTCTTTGTCAAAACATCAAAAGCCTCTGAATATTAATTTAAACTTATTATTTCTCCATCTCATCATCACATTCCCATGGCTTTTTTAAAAAATCCTTTTTAGACTCTTTGGCTATTGTAAAACAGATAAAATGATTTTTTTCACTGAATTTATCAAATTTCAAATCAAATATTGCAACATAAACATGGAACATTTTGTGATGGAATTTATGAACTTTTGAAGATTGCTGTTCAATCAACAGGATTCCATCATCTGCTTCCAGAATTATATCTGGTATGAATGTTCTTAGATTAAGTTGTCTCATTTTTTGCGTCATTATTTTACCTTTTTTTGATTTAATACCAAGTATATTTTAAAAATATCTTTGTATCTTCTTGATTAATGTCTTTAAAATCATATCTTCCTAAAATTCCGACATTTTTAAAAACATATTAAAATTTATTAAATTTTGATATACACAATGTATAGTATTTAAATATTATTTTAAAAGTTAATAAAAAGTTATTTTATGATTAATTATATTATTAAACTAATTTTGCAAATTAAATGTAATTTAATGAAGTTAAATCAATATTGTATGATGGGAGCAATTTTACATTTTCATACAACTTTCAATCAATCATATGAAAAAAAGATAATGAGCAGTAAAGATTAATTTTTTTAAAAACTTTCGATAAACTTAAATATCAATAAAAAGTTATAATAAACCGGTGATTTGTATGGAAACATCGAATGCATTCGCCATATTCATGTTAAAAAATAGGTTTTTTGTAAAATGACATCTCAAGATAATCATAATCATTTTTGTATTTACTGTGGAGCCAGACTGGTGGCGAATCAACATTTCTGCACACAATGCGGAAAAAAGGTCTATCACGATTCGCAAACCGAAGTAGTCTGGGATCCGTTAAAATATGAATCCCAAGTAAATCGGATTGAAGAAGATTATAATTTAAAACAGTCGAGGGCGTCGGAACTTGTTGAAAAATTATTCGAACCAAATCATGTTTCTTATTTCAAATTCACATCAGCAATCAGAAAGTCCAATCAGCTGTTTTACAATCAGTTGCAGATAACCCGCAGAATGATTGAACTGGATGACAGCGGACTGGTGGATGGTGAAATTGAAAATAAAATTGGACTATTAAACACCTTTGTTGATAAAATGGAGGATTTGATAAATGAACTGGTTATCCTTTTAAGTTCAAATAAAAAAGATAATGATGATGTGAATGAGTTATTTAGTGATATGGATGATTTAATCGATTCGGTGAAAAACTATTAAATCATCTCTTCATAGATTTCCTTCATCTTCAGTGCATCAAGGTCACGTTCAGGTGTTTCACAAATAATGTTTGCATTCCAGCCGTTATCAATTAAATTGGAAAGTAAATCCCTTATGTTGGGACCGTATTCATCACTTTCGGCCAGTACATGGTGTTTTACTTCGCCACCCTGTCCGTATTCAATAGTGGTAAAATGACAGTGCAAGATGTCAATATCCAGATTATCTTCGATTATTGAAAATATGCAGTTATAATCTTCTTTTTTGTTTAAAAACCCACGGCCTCTTGCATGAACATGTGCAAAATCAATTGTAGGTTCAAAGTGGTCGAATGTTGCGCATAACTCCACAACTTCAGAAACATTTCCAAGTTGTGTTCTTTTGCCTGTAGTTTCAGGAGCAAATGTGAACTCTTCAATTCCCTCGGTTTCAAGTTCCTCAAACAATCGGTTAATGGTATTTTTTGATATTTCCATTGCTTTTTCAGGTTTTCTGTTGAGATATGCTCCGGGGTGAAATACCAGACGGTATGCACCCATCCACTCGCCGGCACGGGCGGCGGCTATCAGATGGCCGATGCTTTTGTCAAGTTTGGATTCTTCCTTTGCACATAAATTGATGTAATACGGTGCATGCATTGAAATTAAAATATCATGTTTTTCTGATTCCTCTTTTAATGTTGAAGCAGAGGTTTCACCAATTCTCACGCCGTAAGGTGATTGGTATTCATAGGAGTCAAGTCCTCCCCGATGAATATATTTCGGAGCTTTATAGGCAGCTCCCTTGTATTTAACCGGACTTCCTGCAGGTCCGAAAAGTACTTTATGTTTCATAGGTATCAGTTAAAAAAATAGTAAAAAGTGGGAATTATAATATTCCCATAGCTTTGTTGGTTTTGGCGATTGATTTTTCATTGTTACTTTCCATTTCAAGGAGTGCACGGATTGCATCAATGTTTTCAGGTATTACATCGGATTCCTGATGTACTGCCTGCATGTAGAACAATTCATTTCCCACAACATTAATGGATTCTTTCCAGACTGGAATTTCATATAAATCGTTTCTGTTTCTTCCAAGTTCTTTTGCATATTCCATTAGTTCGGCAGTTGAACCCAGGCCTTCTTCGGCGGATACCACTATTACTCTTGAGCGTTTTTCCAATGCTTCAACAATCTCTTCGGTTTCAATGTCGTTGTTGATTTCAACCATGATGTTGTGTTGGTGCATCAGTGTAGTAGGTACGAGCAGTGCCATGGTGGTAACGTCAATTCCGTTCATGACGGTTTTTACGTCTGGGCCGTGGTGAGAAGGTACTTTAGGAGGGTTTGGAACAATAGCATTGATTGGTCCTTTTTTAATTTCAGACGGATCTGAACCTCTTCTGACCATCACTGCCCTTACTTTTTTAATGTCTGCTATCGGATCTATTGTTGATAATGTACGGGTGAGTCCAGTAGTGTTACATGAAACTACTCTGGTGTAATCTGCACCGTAGGAATCATCATAATTTGAAATAGCGTTAAATGAAAGACCGGTTAACTCATGGTCTTCCCCGCCCTGATAAATAGCTTTAACCCCAGCTTTTTTATACATTTCAAGGTTTTGAGGACCGATGCTTCCAGGAGTACAGTCAACAACGACATCTGCTTCCTGAATCATATCTTCAACAGTACCTGCTATTTCAATTCCAGCATCTTTAAATAATTGTTCTCTTTCAGGAATTCCAATGTATAAAGGATATCCTTTTTCTTCAACA
>CACYBU010000129.1 GCA_902772665.1 uncultured Methanobrevibacter sp.
AATAATATGTGCATATCGCACATCACCATCAGTAACGATAAATTTAACATTTAAATCTTTAAGCGAGATTTTAAGGAAATACTTGATGTTCTCAGAAAGTTCATTGACGCCAAATTGGAAAGCACAGACTTTGACTGTGAAATCCTATTGGATTCATCAATCGATGATGTTGACCTGGAAGCAGTGGAAGTGTTCAAAGACGCTTTAAGAGAATCCAAAATCAGGGATTAATTTGGAGTTCGTGATTTGGACAAAATTTTGGAATATCTTGGAGCAGGAAAGATTGACTATACTGGCACTTTCCATTTGAATAAGGCAGGGGCATTATTCTTTGCAAAAGACATTACCCAATTCAATATCGAACATGAAATCAAGATGGTAAGATTCAATGGAATTGAAGCCTACGATATCATTGACAAGTTGGTTTCCCATGAATCATTCTTCAAATTAATTAAGGATTTCGATAATTTCTTCAAAAGAAACACTCGTATGGGAGGAACCGTAAGGTTGGGAAATGGTTCCATTACCCGAGTATCCTGATGAGGCAGTTCGTGAAGCATTCATTAATGCAATCGCCCACAGAGACTATACCTTAATCGGAGGGTTTATTACTTTTTACATATATGATGACCGCATTGAGATTGCAAGTCCCGGAAAATTACCGTTTCCGTTAACCGTTGAAACATTAGGTGCCAATATTACTCCACAACATAGGAACAAGAATATTTGTGCCATATTTGAAAAGACCAAATATATGGAGCACATAGGCACCGGAATCATAAGAATGAGGAGAGAAATGGATGAATTTAATTTGCCGGAGCCTGAATTTATAGATGACCACTATTTCCATGTCATTCTTAGAGGACCTAACGGCAAGCTGATACTTCCTAAACACATCAATAAACATGTTAAGTTCAATGCTCTAAAATTAAATGACCGTCAGTTATCTGCATTAGAAAAAATGGGCAATGAATCTGTGGAATTTACATATAATTCGTATTCTGAGTTATTTGATGTATCCATTACAACAAGTAAACGTGATTTAAATGATTTGGTTGATAAAGAGTTAATTAATACCAAAAAGATTAAGAATACCAATCATTATTATATCTGACGATTTTACTTGTGATGGACGGTTTTCCCATCGACTAATTAAATTAGTTTGATGATAAATTAAATTGATTACTGATGATTAATTCATCATAATTATGTGGTTTATTTTTAATTAAACATTGTGTTTCAATTTCCGTCCACAATTAAATGTTGATTATACTTTGTTTAAATTACCTTATTTTAAAAGATAAGGTAGTTAATCTTTTTTTAATTTTTCATGTTTGTTTTTCATAATATGTTTTGGACGGTTTTATTAAAATCTATTAAATTTAAGAATTGATTAATTAAATCATATGGTTTGAAGTTTAATATTATAATTATCGATTCTATTTTTAATTTAATGAGATGTTATTTTTCCCGTCCATCACATTATTCTAGTTTTGAAAAATACCTATTTCCCAATCATGCCTTTAAGGCTGTCAATATCTGCTCTGAGTCTGTCCAGTTCACTTTTCAGTTCGTTATTCTCGTTTTCGATTTTGACGAATTCAGGTGATTTGACATGGAGCTTTTTGACTTCAATACTTATGGTTACTGCCGGCAGGTGCTCGATGAATTCATATTTCAAATCCTCAGGGTTGATTATGAAATATGCCTGATCAGTCCTGTTTTTCGATTTTCCCTGCAGGTCGTTAACATCATCAAAGCTCATGCCGTCATTATAGAGGGCTGATGCATGGAATTTCCTCAGCATATGGCTTCTGAAACGATTGTAGTTTCCCAATTTCCCAAGTCCCAAATCCTCATTTATCTTTTGAAAACTAACAGAAAAATAAATCACGCCAATTTTAAAGAGCTTTGAGTCATTGGTGACATTATCAGTACGGGATAATATGGGGTGTTGATGGCCTTGACCGCTTCGGGACTGCATTAAGTCGTGTAGTACTTGTTGGTCTTTTTTCTGCGGATATTGAATGTTGGAACAACAGTGTCGTCGTCCTCAATCAAATAGATTATCTCGAATATATCCATATCCTTGCGGAGCAGGTACTCAGGTAGCGAATCGATATAAACCTGAATTTTAAGGCTCAAGGTTTCTGCCCTTGCACATTCGCTGGAACAGATAAATAGAATCGCCTCTTTCATGACAGGAGTAGAAATACTGACCACCCCACGGATTATCTCCTTATCCGGCAAATCACAGTAATAGATTGGCTGCGGTTTCTGTATGGATTTCTAGCGGATTTTCAGCAAGAAATAGATTCAATGTCATAGAACTTATAGAACTTGACAACACACATCATAACAGACCTTGTAGTGTTCAGGGCATAGTTGGTGAGATAATGCTGGCGGAATTCCAGAAGTCTGCTTTTGATTTTCCTGTGCTTCCATTTGATTCCCCTGTTTTCCTCATCTTCCGCTTCCATTAAAAACTCATGAAAATCCATGCCGAAATACTGGCAATACTGCTTAAGCGCATAGACATGAGACTTCTGAGTTCCCGGAGAATGATTATACGTCATAAATATATTTTTTAAAAGCACATTGTTTTTCATAATTACACATCTCAATTTCAGTTGTAAAAAAAATTTCAAAGAGCAATAAAAACCCATTCATGATAAGTATACAATAATTCAGAAGCAATATAATTAATAATATTTGAAACTATATATCAAAATTAATATTTAACATCAACTATAATATAATATATATGACCTTGCTTGAAAATATGAAAATTTTAACAGATTCGGCACAGTATGATTTATGTGACTATGTTAGCCATAACAAGTCATCCCAGGTTAATCTTCCAGGAATCTATGAAGCAACAAGCCATAATGGATGTAAAATTCCACTTTTTAAAACCCTTTTAACAAACAAATGTAAAAATGACTGCAAGTACTGCATAAACCAATCGAAAAGAAATTTCACAAGACTTGAACTGTCACCGGAAGAACTTTCAAAAGCATTTCTTGGATACTATAACAGAGGAATAGTCAATGGACTGTTTTTAAGTTCCGGCATTTCAGGTGATGTAGACTCTACAATGGAAAAACAAATAGAAACAATACGAATTTTAAGAAAAAAATATGGTTATGATGATTATATTCACTTAAAAATAGTTCCAGGAGCAAGTCGAGATTCAATTAAAAGATCAATGGCACTTGCAAATAGAGTCAGCATAAATATTGAAGCCGCTACACCATCAGGACTTGCAGAACTGTCATCCACCAAAGATTATAATAAGGATATACTGAAAAGATTATCATGGATTAATAGATATCAGCATAAAAGTACAACATATCCAAATTCTACTCATACCACACAACTCATTGTCGGTGCGAATGATGAAAGTGATAAGGAAATTCTCACAAGAATGGAAAAGATCTACAAAAAATCTGAACTGAAAAGAACATATTTTTCAGCATTTACACCAGTTGAAGAAACTGAATTTTCTAAAAAAGAGGCATGTTCAACTGATAGAACCGCAAAATTATATAATGCTGATAGTCTGGTTAATGATTATCATTATAACGTGAAAGAGTTGGTGTTTGACAATGATGATAATCTGCTTTTAACTCAAGATCCTAAAATTCTAGCTGCAGAAAATATGAATATATTCCCAGTAGAAATCAACTCTGCACCCCTGATAGAACTGATACGTGTTCCGGGAATTGGTGTGAAATCTGCAAAACAAATAATTAATATTCGAAAAAAAACACCATTCTCTAATAAAGAACAGCTTCGAAAATTAGGTGTTGTAGTTGATAGAGCGGAAACTTATATTAAAATAAGTGGTGAGTATCAAACTACTTTTGATTTTTAGAGTTGAAGTATAATTAAATTGATTATGAAGAAAATGATAATAAATTTTTAACCTATAATTTATTAAAATAATAGAAAAATTTTTTTATAAAATATATATCGTAAAATATACTAAGGAAAAGTTCAAGTGTAAAAAGAATATTATTCATCATCAAATAATGCCCATATTTCAGGGTATTTTTTAGAAACTGCTTCATCGATTAAAATAGAAGCTTCTTTAGAAATACTAAATTCCGGTTCGGTTTTTCTCAGGTATCTAAATACTGCAGAAGATCTGGAAGACCATAAAGTAATTCTTGGATTTTTATCAACGATTTTTTTAACTTCTTCGACATGTTCTTTTTGGATTTTAATTTCTTGAGATGTTTCTACATCCTCTTCACTATCTTTATCGCCAGATAAGTCCTCAGATGAACTATCAACCTTTTGAGTTTCAATTTCTTCTTTAGCATCGGACTTTTCACTTTCAATTTCTTCTTTCTGTGGAATTGAATCCCCTTCAACTTCAGTTTGCCCTACATCAGAAGTTATATCATCAATAACATCTTCAACAGTTTCTTCCCCGTCACTTAACATATCTTCAAGAGATTGAGGAGATTCACTATCAAAATCTTCATTATAAAAATTAGGGATTAAAGAATCTAAACCTTTTCCAAGACCTTTCCTAGGCATCACTTTGTCCTCCGGTCTTTTTAGAATCCCTATTTATTTCGGCCTTGCCAGGAGCAATATTGGTTTTAGCATTACTTAAATCAACGTTTTCATCTCTTTGAATTATTTCTTTAGCTAATTTAAGGTAAGCTTTTGTTCCAGTACTTTCTGGATCGTAAACCAAACAAGGTTTTCCATAACTAGGAGCTTCAGCCAATCTGATATTTCTTGGTATAATAGTATTAAACAATAAATCTGACTCGCCAAAGTACTTTTTAAGTTCTCTGTAAACATCTTTACTTAGCCTTGTTCTTTTATCAAATAGAGTTAGGAGAATTCCTTTAATTGGAGTGGGACTTCTAAGTCTTTTTTCAACTAATTTAATTGTATTAATCAAATCAGCTACACCTTCAAGGGCATAATACTCAGCTTGGATAGGTATTAAAACACTATCTGAAGCTACTAATGCATTGACTGTTATGACACCTAATGAAGGAGGTAAATCAATGAAGATATAATCAAATAATGGAACAACATCTTTTAGAGTTTCTTTTAAGATAATATGATAATTTTCTTTTCTAGAAAGCTCCATTCCCGCACCACTGAGGGATATATTACTTGGGATAATAAACAAATTTTTGATAAACGTAGGAATTGTTGCTTTTTTTACATTTATATCCCCAATGATTGCATCGTATATTGTATTTTTTATTTTAGTCTTATCAATTCCAAAGCTTGTAGTAGCGTTTGCCTGTGGATCCATGTCCACAACTAAAACAGATTTACCCATTACTGCAAGGGATGTAGCGGTATTTACAACGGTTGTTGTTTTACCGCAACCCCCTTTTTGATTCATCACTGCAATTACTTCGCTCATTAAAGAATTCTCCTTTTTCTGATAAGTTTTAAGTTACTAGTTATGATTTATAACTTAAAAATTCAAAGCTAAAGAATAACAGTTAAGTTATTCAGTATAAGTTAAAAGGATTAAGTTATTTCTTTTAAATGAAAACTTATATGATATAACTTATAGGTTCTAACTTTTA
>CACYBU010000130.1 GCA_902772665.1 uncultured Methanobrevibacter sp.
AGTCATTGTATCGATTCTTTCAGCCACCCTTTCTTCCGCTATGATTTGACAGCCTATAATGGTTCCGTTTCCATCACAAATAACTTTGATATCCATCGGTTTTGCATTCGGATAGTAGCGTGCTCTTGTAAGTGCCTGTACCTTTTGAACTACAGGCCTGATACGGTTTTGCTGAGCAAAACTGGTGGTGTAGCCTACAGCACCGAATTCCAGCTTACCCACTTTAGAAACCATTGAATTCAAAACCGGATTGAACCTTGATTTTTTACCACAGATTGTGCGTGCCAATGTTTTTGATTCACGAACTGCAGTAGTACCCAATTGTGAAATTGTATTGGAACCAAGTATTAAATCTTTGGATTCAACACAGTCTCCGACAGCATATATGTCTTCAACTGAGGTTTCCATTCTGTCGTTTACAAGTATTGCCCATCTTCCAATTTCACATCCTGCCATTTTTGCAAGATCCAGTTCTGCACGCACACCTGTTGCCATGATAACCATGTCTGCATCGTAGATTTCCTCATCTCCAAAGCATGCCTTTTCAACTTTTCCCTCACCGATTAGTTTAGTGATAGGTTTTCCCAAAACAACTTTGATTCCTTCCATTTCAAGGTACTGAACCAGAATATCTGACATGTCCTTATCAAGAGATCTTGGAACAATTTGCGGCAGCATTTCACTTAAAATAACATTTATACCCTGTTTTTTAAGAGCAAATGCTATTTCAATACCTATTAAACCTGCGCCGGTGACAATAGCACTTTTTGCAGTTTGCATTGCTTCCTGTACTTTAATACCATCATCTATATTGCGGATTCTGAATACTCCATCCAAATCAACACCCTGCATTGGAGGTACAAATGGATTGCCTCCGGTTGCAAGTACCAATTTATCATATTCTAAAACAGTATTTTCACCATTCTTTTCATAAGTCACTGTTTTTTTACTGGAATCAACTGCTGTTACTTCTACTTCAGTGACAACATCAATATCTTTTTTCTTATAATCTTCTGGAGTTCTCATGACAATATCGTCGAAGGATTCTATTGTACCGGACAATACATAAGGAATGGCGCACGGAGAATATGCCACTTTATTGTCTCTTGTGAGAACTATTATTTCTATGTCTTTGTCGAGTTTACGAATATTTGAAGCTGTTGAAATTCCGCCAGCTCCTCCACCTACAATTACTACTTTCATTTTAACAAAACCATCAATGATTTATACATAAATATATATGATTAAAATACATATAAAAAATTAACTATTAACTACTGTTTGGGTTAAAAAATGAGAGAAATTGAATTTAATTTAGATGAAAATCCTTTTATTGACTTTTTATCGGCACGTTACTCGATGTCTGCAAGAATCAATGTTGAAAAATTATGGAACTGGTGTCATGAAAATAACAAATCTTTTTTCATTATGAGTTTAGGATGTCTTATGAATGCCGTGAACTCAGTTAATGAACTTAAAAGAAGAATAATAGATGGACGAGTCGTTGAATACGAGTATCTTGAGGGAGTAACACCAATTATGGATGAGGGTAATGAAGTCTATAAGGAAATGCTGGTTAAGGTTCCTCAGGAATTTGATACTCTCATGGAATGGCATGACTATGTAAAAGAATTGTCTTCAAATATTTTAAATGGCCGGCAAGATGGATTTTTTATTGAAATGGAGAAAAGGGATTTGACCAACATTGCAAATTTTTCCTGCATTCCATGGGTTGACTTTGAAATGATTACAAACTGTACTGTTAACGGCAGGGCGATTCAGCCACTGATAACATGGGGGAAAGTAAGTGATGATTATGAGATGAGCGTTGCCATAACCGTTTCGCATATCTTTGTTAACGGCCGTGAACTCGGACAATTTTATGAAAACGCTCAAAAAGAGTTTGACAGTATAAATCTGATTTAGAGAATTTAAAAATAATAAACTATGAGGAATATTTATGAAAGAATGGTTTAACAATTTATGTGGAAAATATCTGAAGAATTCTTATTTCCATAAAGAGGAGTTACATCCTTTTAAAAAGATAAGTTATGTATCTATTGATGATAATGTATTGTCTGGAAGAATTTCCCATGACAGATACAGTTCCAATTATGTGGAAATTAAATTTAAAAAATTCACTGAAAGCGAGAAGGATAAATTAAAAAGCCTTGTTGATGACAATCTGGTGAATACTTTTAAGGTAATCAATAACACTGTGCCTGATGATTTATTGAATGCAGGAATCAGCGTTTTGCCTGAGAGTTTAGATGAACTTGAAATCGAATGCGAACAAACCGATAAGAATATGAACAAAATCGATGTTTTAACTATTCTAAAAGAGTTTAATCGCCGGCTTTTGAAGAATAATTTTTTAATATTTAAAATAAAAGGTCTGGATTTAAAAAGAAATAATATTGAATATCCAGTTAAAACAACAGAAGATATATTTACCAATAATTTCAAAGCAGCAAATAATAACACGGCACTGACCAATCTATTCAAGGCTAATGTTGCATTGTTAAAGGATATGAAGTACCCTACCCACAGTTTTGATTTCATCTACACTGAACTTTTTGATATCCTAAATAATGAACTTGATTTAATTTACACAAATCCCACAAGAGTTTTTATTAGCTTTGAGAATCAAAGCACAAATACTCCTCAAAAATCAGAAAAAGAAGCATTTTTTGATAAATGGGAAGTAAATGAGGACTTTTCACTAAACATTGATGAGGATTATAATTTATCACAAAACGGAAGAATAAGAGATAGTCAAAGCCTGTTTGCCTTTTTAAATGAATTAAATCAAATTGATTATGTTTCATTTAACTTTTTAAAGGAAATATTAGATTTGACATATCAGTTAGTATCATATAATGCAATCATGCCTGAAATATTTGTTTCAAAAAACAACATTGCCCGAATACGTTGGATACCCTCATTTTATGATGAGAATGTTTTAAACCTATGCAGAACTTATTATGGCAATTGTCCCACTGATTTAATAACATTCAACAATGCATCCCTCACAAAGGAAAATCAGGTCATAATTCTCATCAGCCTGATTATGGAAGGATTACTCAAACACTGCTTTAACAATGATGATATTAAAATTGAATCAAGAAAAATCAGTAATATTATTATTAATCTGCTCACAGCAAACCCATTACCATTAAAAAATAATAATACCAACAAAACAATTAAAAATATAAACCGAAAGTTATCCCCATTTTATCTCAATGAAATGGATTCCACTTATGCAATGTTTATCAGCGAAGACCTGGAAATTGAAATTAAAATTAAAAGAAGCAATCAGCATTTCAATCTATCAGATGCAAATGAAGATGAATTGAAATATTTAAAAGTA
>CACYBU010000131.1 GCA_902772665.1 uncultured Methanobrevibacter sp.
ATTATAGCATCATCAAACACGGCTGTTATATTTTCAATTACGAATTGTTTGTTTTCATCGGCAATGAATTTTGTGATAAAAGCCATGTCCATTGCTTCTGCATCAGTTAATTTTTCTTTATGTTCGACTTTGTTTATAATATTTTCATATTTTTCCCAGAGTTCGTCCTGATTAAAGTAAATGTAGTAAATTTTAAGGTAATTTGATGATCCGACTTTATAGCATTCAAATTTCTTTTTTGGGTCTTTATGACAAATAATTACATGATATACTTCCTTGTTGTACTTGCAACGTATGAATCTGTTGTATTTGTCGATTTTTATGAATGTTTTTGGGCCGACGTAATCACTTTCTTCTTCAAGATTGATTAGTACTCCTGTGTCTGTGAGGTATAATTCATCCATTCTGCCGGAGTCCATATTGTCTAGTATTACTTCATGGGGGTATCGGGTTTTAAAATTACCTGGCAGTAGTAGATATCTATGCTGGAGGTCTGCCTGTGCCATTGCTTTGTATTTCATTGTTTTATCATTAAGATGAGTGATTTTTCCTGTCATTTTTTATGGCTCCCATTATTAATTATAAGATTTCAATATATCACAAATAAAATAGTTTTGTGTGCTTAATCATCTATAACTAATTATATATAAAGATATGCTTATATAAAAGTTATTATTGCTTTCAATTAGTAATTTAACGAGTTTAAATCAATATTTACTTCAGAGTGAAAAAATTAGTAATGAAAAGTAACATGCAAAAAAATATAAAACCCTGCAGAATCCAAAAACAACACTGCAGGCAAACTTATAACCTAGAAATGGATTTTTCCCGAATAAACACAGCTGCATTTACAACATTATCTCTATATTGGGGAGCAACATCATCTAAAAATTTGGAAAATGAATTTGCCAGTTCATCTTTATTTTCAGCTTCAATTGGTTCTCTACCATCCATTTTCAAAAATGAATTAATCCATTCAAGAGAAATATTTGCTAAAGGATAGATTTCATTTTCCCTTTTAACAAATTTCAAACCTTCACCCTTAAAAATACCCTCGAAAATATTGTTTACCTGGTCATCTAAAATCATGGGATTGACAATCAAATCATAATCTCCATTAAAAACCAGTTCCACACCATATTTTCGGGTATAGGGTTCCATTAAAAGCCAGACAAGATAATTATCTTCAGGTATCAGTATCCGAGAGTTGGGTTTGGCTTCAAGGGCAAGGTGCTTTGATGATTTTACACAAATTTTCTGGAACAATTTATTTCTTACAACTTCAATTTCAGGATATTTCTTTTTAAAGGTGGCCTCCCTTGTTCTTGAAAACTTTGAAAACCTCAGATTATTGATATAAATCTTATCGCAAGTATATGAAATAAAACGGGTGTCCACACCGATTATCTTTAAATATTTCAGAACATCCTTTTTGGATGAACCCAAATCTTCTTCATCACATGCAAATCCTGAAATGTCAAATATTAAATCCATGTCTATCATTCCAGATTAATGGTTTCTCTTAAGGCTTTTTCCATCACATCAACTGGAGCACTGTGCCCTGTCCATATCCTAAAGCTTTCAGCACCCTGGTAAAGCAGCATTTTAATTCCATAAACCGGTTTTGCACCTGCTTTGATAGCTTCTTTTATAAGTACTGTTTCATTTGGATTGTAAACAGCGTCAAATACCACCATATCCTCATGCATGTCATCTGCAAGTGCAACTGGTCTGTCAGTGATGTTTGGATGCATGCCCAAAGGTGTTGTGTCAATTAATATGTGGCAGTCGGACAAGTATTTGCCAATTTCGGAAACTGAATCTGACCTGACAGAACTGATTAAATCAGAATCTGAAATATCATATGCCAGGTTCCGAGCTTTTTCAACATTCCTGTTCAGTATTGTTAATGTGTCTGCACCATATTTTGCAACGTGAAAGGAAATCGCTCTTGAAGCTCCTCCTGCACCGGCAATTACAATATTACTGTTTTTGATTGAAGTTACTTCTTCAATAGCTTTCACAGCTCCGATTCCATCGGTATTGAATCCTTTCATGTTTTTAAAATCAATTGTATTTACCGCTCCAATCAGCCCTGCCACCTCATCGATTTCATCAAGATACTTCATGACATCTATTTTATGAGGTATTGTAACGTTTAATCCTTTAACATTTAATGACCTGGCGCCTTCGATTGCTGATTTTAAGTTTAAAGGGTTAACGTCGAAAGCTACATATGCATAATCCATTCCCAATGCTTTAAATGCCTGATTGTGCATTGGTGGTGAAAAGCTGTGCTCTACGGGGTGGCCTATCAGACCCACTATATTTGTACTGCCTTTAATGTTCATATATTAATTAGTTTGATTATAAAAAATATAAATAAATTTCTTTTAATTCGCATTATAAAAAATCATCCAAAAATTATTTTTACTTAATTAAATTACATATAAATTTTAAATATCTAAAATATAGATTTTAAACATTTGAAATAATATTTTAAAATGTTTCTCGTTACCAAATTAAAATTCAAGGTTTTAAATAGCAAATGAAAATTATCATTGAAAGAAAGATTATATAACTTTGTACATACAATAGTTTAAATATAATATATCATTTACAAAGGAGTGTAAAAATGGAATTTACAAGACCAAGAGGTACAAGAGATTTCTTATTTGATGAAATGAGACGAAGAAAACAGACAGAAGGTACCTTGAGAGAAGTATTTGAAAGTTACGGTTATCAGGAAATTAAAACACCATTATTTGAAGAATTAAGTTTATTTACAACAAAATCCGGAGAAGAGATAGTTGACCAGTTATACAACTTTAAAGACAAATCAGACCGTGATTTAACATTAAGACCTGAAATAACAGCCCCCGTTGCAAGATTATACCTTAATGAACTTGAAAAAACAGCCGTCAAACCTATTAAACTATATTATTATGGAAGCTGTTTTAGATATGAAAGACCTCAGAAAGGCCGATTCAGACAGTTCTGGCAGTTTGGATGTGAGTTGATTGGCGCCAAAACTCCTCAGGGTGAGGCCGAAGTAATAGCATTGTGTAGCGATGCTATCAGTTCACTGGGCATCACCACAGCAGACGTCAACATCAACCACCTCGGAATTATCAGGGGACTTTTTGAACACTTCAATATCTCCATTGAAATCCAGCGGGAAATCATGGTAATTATTGACAAGGGAGACAAGGATTTGCTCATCGAATCATTGAGCGGAGACGAACCGGTCATTGAAAATGAAGAATTGAACGAAATCCTGTTAATACTAATAGACATGGTAGGGGACAAGTCAATAATAGATGACATTGAAGAGTTGATAAGTCCATATGACGAGCCGAAAAAGGCTCTTGAGGAATTAAAGGAATTGATTGCACTTCTTGAATCATTCTGTGTGGACAATTACACACTGAACCTTGGAGTTGCAAGGGGACTTGACTACTATACCGGAATAGTATTTGAAATCTACGTTCCCGAACTTGGAGCGCAAAAGCAGATCTGTGGTGGAGGTTCCTACAGTCTCGTTAAAGTCTTTGGAGGCCAGGAAGTGGAATCCACAGGTTTTGCACTTGGTTTTGACAGATTAATGAATGCAATCGAAGAGCTAACAGAACCTGAAGAGCTGCCTTCACATCTTGACGTTTACGTTGCCCCTATCAAAAAGGACATGCAGACCAAAGCATTTGAAATAACACAGATTCTCAGAAAAAGTGGCCTTAAGGCAGACGTTGATTTAAACGGCAAGAAGTTCAAAAAACTTATGAACCATGCGGATAAAATCAAGGTTCCTAAAATAGTCATCGTCGGCTCGAAGGATCTTGCGGAAGGAAAAGTTACCGTTAAAGACATGATAACAGGTAATCAGGAACTTGTTAAGATTAACAGTCTTGTCAGATATTTAAAAGAGGAATAAAGATGAATTTAAACTTCAGACATGAAATCAATGGCGTTAAAGTGATTACCGCCGTTGCGCAGGATACGAAAACCAATGAAATCCTGATGCTAGCAAACATGAACCGGGAAGCCCTGATTAAAACCATCGAAACCGGCAAAGCCCATTACTGGAGCACATCAAGAAACCGGTTATGGGTTAAGGGAGAATCATCAGGCCACTACCAGACAGTTCATGAAATCCTTGTTGACTGCGATATGGATGCCATTGTTTTAAAAATCACACAAACGGGCGCAGCATGTCATGAAGGTTATAAATCCTGCTTTTTTAGAAAATTGAACACTGAAAATAAAATCAACATCGATGATTTGAAAGATGAAGATGTTGAAATCATTTTAAAAAGATTAGTTAACCCAGAAGATGTGTATTAATTATGAGATGCATAATACCAGACACAAGCGCCGTCATTATAGGTGCAATATCAGATATTGTTGAAAAGGAAAACCTGGATTATCCCGAAATTATCGTGCCCGAAGCAGTGGTATGTGAACTTGAACACCAGGCAAATTCCAACAGACCGGAAGGTCTTAAAGGACTTAAGGAACTTCAGAAACTGCAGAGAATGCAGGATGAAGGACAACTGGCCATCAGCTTTAAAGGAAGAAGACCTGCTAGTCATGACATTAAACATGCAAAAAACGGTGAAATAGACAGTATTATCCGTGACGTTGCAAGAAGCGAAATGGGAAGACTTGTTACTAATGATAAAGTCCAAGCTGAAGTTGCAAAATCACAGGGAATACCAGTTTATTTTTATGAACAGACCTACTCTGAAAAGCCCTTTTCATTTGAGAAGTATTTTGACGACAAAACTATGTCCCTACACTTGAAGGAAAATGTTGTTGCGATGGCCAAGAAGGGAACACCCGGACACATTGATTTTGTCATATTAAACGAGAAACGCTATAACTACAGAGAACTCCATGAAATTGCTCAGGAAATTCTTGATAAAGCAAAAAACGATCCGAAAACTTATCTTGAAAGTGATAAGGAAGGTTCGTTTGTTGTGCAGTCAAGAGAATACCGGATTTCAATAGCTTATCCTCCGTTTTCAGACGGTCTTGAAATCACAGCGGTACGTCCAGTTGCAAATATTGATTTGAATGAATATCATCTCTCTGATAAACTTCTAGAGAGGATAAGAACCAATGCCGAGGGAATTCTGATTTCCGGTTCACCTGGAGCTGGGAAGTCAACATTCGTGCAGGCAATCGGAAAGTACTACTCATCAAAGTTGAATAAAATTGTAAAGACAATGGAGTCCCCAAGAGACCTTCAGCTTCCGGATGAAATAACACAGTATGCCCCTCTTGAAGGAAGCATGGAAAACACTGCAGATGTGCTGCTTCTTGTAAGACCGGATTACACTATTTATGATGAGCTTAGAAAAAACACCGATTTCAGCATATTTGCAGATATGAGGCTTGCTGGAGTAGGAATGATTGGAGTTGTGCATGCAACACGCCCGATTGATGCTATCCAGAGAATAGCTTCAAGAGTGGAACTTGGAGTGATACCGTCAATCGTGGACACAAGCATTTACATTGAAGACGGAGAGGTTAAAAGTGTTTATGAAACAAAAATGACTGTTAAAGTTCCAACAGGAATGAAAGAAGCAGATCTTGCAAGACCGGTTATTGAAGTAAGGGATTTTGAAACCGGTGAGCTTAAAAACGAAATCTACACATACGGAGAGCAGACAATTGTAATGGACATTAACCTTATCAGCGATTCCAAAGAGGCAAATCACAAATCATCGGTTGACAGGATAGCTGAAAAGGAAATTTTAAGAAAAATCAGAAAACTTATCCCAAAAAGAGCTGAAGTTGACGTTGACGTGATATCTCCTGAAAGGGCAAACATTTACATTCCCGAAGAATTTATCCCGAAAATCATCGGCAAAAACGGCAAGCGAATAGCCGAAATTGAAGAAAGCATCGGCATAAGCATAGGCGTTGAAGTGATAGAGCCAAAGCCCATTGATAAAACATCTTTTGAAGTGGATATTATTCACACTAAAAAACAGCTGATTCTGGAGCTTGGACGGGACAACAGCCGCAAGAACTTTGACATTCACATTGACGATGAGTACCTGCTAACTGCAACAACCTCCAAAAAAGGTGAAATAAAAATAAAAAGAGGAATAGAATTATCTGACTATATTATTGAAGCAATTCAAATGGGACTTAAGATTACAGCTATTCGAAAAATGTGATAATTATGAAAATAGGAGCATCTACACTAGCAGGAATTGAATGCAATTTAGAAAACATATTGGAGTTTATTGAATCCCTTGGCATTGAATATGCAGAAATTGTCCACCAGTACCCTCACGGCAATGTCGACATTGAAAGTCTGGAAAGTTTTAACTTGAAATATACAGTACATGCCCCTTTTATGGATGTCAATATTGCTGCACTTCAGGATAAAAGCCGGCTGAACTCGATTGAGCAGATTAAATCATCAATTGACCTGGCAAATAAAATTGATGCCGAAGCCGTTGTCGTGCATCCGGGACTTGCAACATTTCTTGCAAACAAATACTTTTTGGATAGAGTGTATGAACTTGCAAACGAATCGATCGAAAAAATCGGTGATTACGGTAGAAATCTGGGGGTTTTGACAACTATTGAAAATATGCCCGCATTTGACGGAATGATTTACCAGGACATGAATGACTTGGATGAACTTCTCACATCCCTTGACATGTACATGACACTTGACATCGGCCATGCCAATCATGTGGGATATACTCCAGACGGGATGATTTTTGATTCAATTAAACACATACATATGCATGATAATTTTGGTGATGATGATGCGCACCTTGCATTTGGTGAAGGTTCTATTGATTTAAATGATATAGTCAATAGATTGGAGAAAAAAAATTATGATGGTACCTATATCATTGAGGTAAATGACATGGATTCCATCAAAAAAAGTTATGAATACATGAAACGGAACTTCTAAAGAAGTTTCTTTTCCTTGATTTCCTTTTCAAAATAGAGGTATTTGGAATCAATAACATTCCGGATATTCTTCGCAGTTTTTTTACCTATTCCTTCAACTTCCTGAAGTTCACTTTCAGAAGCGTTGAAAACATTAAATACAGTGCCGAAATGTTTCAGCAGATTTTTAGCATTGACAGGACCTATATTTGGCAGAGATTCAACAATGAACAGCTGCTGTTCGAGCTGGCTGACAGGTTTTTTATCTGTCCTAATTTGAATCGGAGTTCTCTCACCATTCTGCTCTCTTACAGCAATTCTTTTTATCATGGCCGCAGTGTCTTGAGCGTTTCTTGTTGGAATAATGCTGATTCCAAAATCAATTGCAATAGAAGCCATTGATCCTCGAATGGCGTTTGGATTAATAAAACCTGTGTAAAAATCATCACCTTCAAGAATTAAAATAGGATGCTTGAACTCTTCAGACAATTCTTTGGCCTGTTTAAACAGTCTCTTGTCAACAATGGAATCAACAAAATCATTCGCCGTTTTTCTCTCAATAGCTACCTCATCGCTTACCTGATAATCGGCAACCGCCATTGAACGGACATGAACATCAATCTCCATTTCACTCAAATGTCTGATTACCTTGGAATTGCCTTCACGTGAATCCGCATAAACAACCGGGAAGTCATTTTCATTTTTAGGCTTATCGATGACTTTAACATTTCGCTGATTTTCCATTCTCTCAACCGCCGAAGCGTTTAACTCCTCCAGCACTTCAGGGTCAATCAGCTGATTTTTCATTCTATCTTCCTTTCTAATGCTTGACCAGTAATATCCTTCATCACGGGTTCCCTCAGTGATTAAAACTTTAACACGACCTGTTCTTTTACGGCCTGTTCTTCCCCTTCGCTGTATCATACGCACTTCGGAAGGTACCGGCTCATATAATACCACCAAATCCACAGCGGGAATGTCGATGCCCTCTTCAG
This sequence comes from uncultured Methanobrevibacter sp., assembly GCA_902772665.1. GTDB lineage: Archaea > Methanobacteriota > Methanobacteria > Methanobacteriales > Methanobacteriaceae > Methanocatella. The sequence continues at coordinate 7,914 of CACYBU010000131.1, forward strand.
CAACACTGGTTGACAGAAGCACATCATATTCCCCCATCCTGAATGATTTTATAATGGCTTTCTGTTCCTTTTGAGTTAGACCCTTTTCGCCGTCCTTGGATGCCTGTCCGAAGAATTTAACTGATTTGATTCCTTCCTTTTCAAGTTTTTGATGAATCATTTCAAGAGTATCACGGAACTGTGTGAATATGATAATTTTAGAAGCCGATTCATCACTTTTGTCATCGAATCTTGAAGTTTTGAGTTTGGTTTGACCGTTGTCTCCAAGTTCCTGTTTCAGGATTTTTGTTACTTCCCTTAATTTAGGATGTTCCCAACCATATTTTTCGGCCTGTTTTGCCAGTTTGATAGCTTTTGAAAAATTATCGTCCCACATTAATGATTTAGCTGCTTTGGTCTGTTTTTTACGCAACCGGTCAATATATTTGTTGAATGTCTGAACTCCCTGAGTTTCAATCAGCTCCTGAGCGTGCTGGACATTAATAACCGCACTTAAAATAGATATTGTATGATAAAGTTCCTTATTCGGTTTTGATGAACGTGCGATTTCACCCTGAACACGGTTTCTTGCCTTGAGAATATCTACTTTGTTAACTGAAACCGTTTTGATAACTCCCATATTTTTTAAAGCCTTGAGTCTGACTTTCAAAGCCTTATCAACATGTTCTTTGATTTTTGCAAGTTCACTGCTCATCTTAACCTTAACCCAGTCAATGGCAACAGGGTTGAAGTAGGGTTTTACATCAGCATCGTCTTCAGTTTTAACCACGATATTTTGAATATAGAGGTTTTCACATACCTCCTTGATTTTATACTTATCAGATCCCGGTGAAGCTGTTAAACCTAAAATAAGACTGAAATTAGATTCCTGAACGTACCTTGACGCCAGGTATACATAGGAATATGACCCGACTCCATGGTGGCACTCATCAAAAACTATTAATGAGACATTGCTTAAATCATATCTGCCGTTTAGCAGGTCTGATTCGACTGTTTGCGGAGTTGCACAGACAATTCTGGATTCTTCCCATCTTTTAACACGGTCATCAGTTTTAACAGCACCTGTAATTGAAGTGCAGGGAACTGTGATGAATTCCTTAAAACTTTCCTCGTGCTGAATTGCCAAGGGTTTGGACGGGGCAAGAACCAGTACTTTTGAGTTTTTAACTTTATACAACCTATCTGCAGCTACAAGAATTGCAACAATAGTCTTACCTAATGCAGTAGGTGCAACAACCATCGTATTTCCTTTTTTTAACACATCCCCTGCAAGAATCTGCTGATATAATCTTGATTCAATTGCATCTTTTTTTAACAGAGGATAATTAATGTAGCTTGTCATAATATCATATTTATTAAAAAGTAGTATTAAAACATTAAGAGAGCACGTGGAAAGTATTCATGAAAATGAAATAGATTCTCCAAATAGGAAACATCCCTATTATCAACAATTTTTTTCATAACTCATAAAGATGAAACCCCTAAAAGAACTCCAAGAGAAAAATTGAAAAGTAACCAAACAATGATGAAAACTTTTGGTAAAATATACTATATTTTCATCGTTTGTGAGTTTCCCATATTCATCAAAAGAACTGACATTGACTAACAAAGAGAGCAATGCCCTTATTATTAAAAAAAAAAATTTTAAAAAACATAGATTACACTTGTTTTAAAAGATATATAAATCTTTATATTTGAAATAAAAGACAATTAATTTAATAAATGAATTTTTAAAGTAAATTTTACATGTTAATGTAAATTTTATTCATTCACTACAATTTTCATATTTTTGTATAGAGTTAACATGATTTTACTATTATAATTCAAAAACAATTGATTTGTATTTGGTGGCGGCCTCCCCTATGGCAATCACCATCTCACAATCCAGATTCAATGCCTTTCTAAGACCATCACGAACCTCCTCTTTGGAAGCCCCTAAAGTTCCTGTCTTTTCAAAATCATCCACATGATTTAAAAATATCCTATCATTCAATTTAGGATTATCCTTCAGTTTTTCAAGTGCAATCTTTTGTGAAGCAACGGACGCCGGTACAATGAATTTTGAGAATTTTAAAACACTGTTGAAAATGTCAACATCTCCAATATAACCTGACTCGGAGGATACTGTGATGACTGTTGTGAAATCTCCAAATAGCTTTTTGAACTCTTTCAATACTGTTTCAACTCCAGCCGGATTGTGAGCGTAATCAACAAAAATGTCCTTACCCTTTACCTCACCGACTTCCTCCATTCTACCGCTGACCCCAGTAAATCCGGCAATGGTCGGCAGAATCTTTTCAAACGACAGGTCTAAAAATTCATGAGCTGCAATAATGACTCCTGTAATATTGTATACGTTGTGAAGACCGTCAACACCCATTTTAACTGTCAGTTTTTCCGTTGGAGTGTGCAGATCAAATGTCCTGTTGGCCAAATCCACGTTAGTTGCAATATAATCGACCTGAGGAGTGGTAACACCGCACTGGCAGAAATAATATCCGCAACCGGAAATGATTTCCTTAACTGCAATTTCACGGCCGCAAACACATTCTTTTATGCCTATTGAGTCTGGAAGCTCATCAACACCGAAGGTTATCACTTCACCCTTGAAGTCGAGTTCACGAAGCAACCCAATGATAGTCGGGTCATGACCGTTGACAATAAGCTGACCAATTCCCAATTCCTTTATGAACTCGCCTTTAACATTTGCATAATCCATAAAGCTTCCAAGATCATTTAAATGATCAGGAGTGATGTTTGTAATCAAACCGCTGGACATTTCAGTGTGTTTGACTATTCTTCCAACAGTTCCTGGAACTCCAAAGGTTCCCACTTCCAGTATCCCCACGTCTCCATTAAGTCTTGACTGAAGAATGGGAATGAACTCGGCATTACCCTGCATTCCTTCAAGATCATGTTCGCAGGGTTTTATTCCGTTGTCATATGCAATCAGTTTAAGAAGTGTGGTTGAAGTTGTTTTACCGTTGGTTCCGGTTATCCCGAATACGGGTTTTTCGGGTTTAATCATGTCAATGACTTCTTTTAAACTCAAAATAGGCTTTTCACATTTTTTAATAATCTCGGCATCAGAGGATAAACTTAAAGGAGGAATTATATAATCAGCTTTTTTAAAGAATGTTTCGGGAGTATTTCCGTAATAGACTTCAATGTCATAACCTTCCAGAGACTTTGCAAAACGGCAGTCCTTTTTAAATGCCAAATCAGTGCCAATAACATCATAACCTCTTTGCTTAAGTATCCTTGCTATTAAATTACCGTTTGCTCCGCAGACTCCAATAACTCCGAAGGTTGTATTTTTATTCATATTTACTGCTCCCATCCTTAAGTCCTTTCTTAATCTTATTTAAAACGTTTACCCTGTCAAATGATATGAGCGGCCCCATATGCAATATTATGTCACCTGGCTCGGAATATTTAAATGACAACTCGGCAGCTTCCTCCAGAGTATCAGTTGCAACCTTTATGATGTTTTCATCTGTAATCGCATCCAGAATCTCATAGGCAATGTGAATCTCAACCTTTTGTATGGATTCATCAAAACCGCTTGCAAGAACCGCTTTAATATTATCATACTCATCAAAAATACGACCCACTTCTGCCTTGTCCCTTACCCATGAAGTATCAAAGTGGTCAAGGAACACTACAAGACTTTCACCTTCAAAATAATCAAGGGTGGCCCTTATACCGTCAGGCAAAAATGCGGCGTCAATAATAACCTGCCTTCCATTATAGTCACCGTAATCCTCCATGTGAGCTGAAAGACCTTTAAATGTTGACAATGCTTTAATTATGTCCTCCTGACTGATTCCATAATTCAGACCTACAGCGGCCGCCCCAACGGCATTTTCAAAAAAGTAGCTCATCATGTTAAACGGAGATGTGAATTCCCCGCCGTCATATGTAACAGTTAATGATTTGTCACCCCGGGTTCCCTTAAAATCAACATCCTTATCCATTGTGTAAAAAATTGTATCATCCCTGAGAAGATCCGTTTGACTTCTGCATTCATCATTAGCTATCAGTTTATCACTGATATCCTGAATGATTAATTTACGAAGAAGATATTTTTCATAAGACCCATCAAACTCATTTAAATGCTCTTTGGTCAGGTAGGATAAAACACCTATTTTAATATCTAACTTATTCAAAAGACCCAAGGTACCATGAGGAAGCTCAAAAACAGCCATGTCACAATTTTCAGCCTTACCTGTGACAATACCATCAATAATGGTTTCTGAAACAAGATTATTTGCAAGTGAGGAACATGACCATACATTGTAACCTGCGGCTTTAAACACACTGGTAATGAGCATTGTTGTTGTGGTTTTACCCATTGACCCGGTAATACCGATAATATCTACCGGAACCAAATCATTGACCATCCCAGAGAACTCCTCATTGGTTAAAACATAAACATCACTGTCGGCAATTAATTTTGCTATAGGTGCATCTTCAGGTAAAGTAGGAGGCATGTAAACCGCTTCAATACCGTCAAGTACAGGTTCCTGATTATTCAAATCTAATATAATTCCTTCATCCTCCATTTTATGCAACCATGTCTGGTAAATAGGTTTGAACTCAGACATTTCCTTCAAATCAGTGATAATGACTTTATGACCTAAATAATTAAGCAACCTTGCAACAGGCCTGCTAGCATTTCCCGCACCAACAACTAAATAATTCATGTTAAATCCTCACAGTTTATAATTATAATATAAATTTTATTTAATTTAATATTTATGCAATTTTTTAAAATTAAAAAATAGTTCTTTCAAAAATTGATTAAATCAATCTAAACCATGCATTCGTATAATGAATAACTAAAAAAAGTATTATAGAAACCTTATTCAAAGCGAATAAGATTTTCTACATCATCATATACAACATCCAAACCGCACATTGACGGAACGTAATTTGCCGCTTTTGCTGAGTTTACACCGATTACCTCAAAGCCCATATCCTCAATAGGTGCCACAACCATACATGTGTCACATACCACATTTCCTCCGGCGGATTCGATTATCTGAGTGTAACCCATCCTGTCAGCAGTTGCTTTTACACTTACTGATGTGCAGATCCATAGTTTGTTTTTAATGGTTTTTCCACGAACAACCGCTGCAACATCCTTGATTTCTTCAAGTGATGCGTGAGGACAACCCAGACAAATCAGATCAATTTCTTTATCTGTTGTTGTCAGGTTTTTGCGGGTTTCTGCAATTTCCTTCTCGCCGATGAACATTATGTCTTCAATGTCGGCTTCACCGGCCAGTTCGTATTCAGGAGTGATGTTTTCAATGTGATAGAGTGCAACTGAACCTGATGATGCAAGAGCCGCCCCCAGTGACTTGAGATTATTATTGTCGGGAGTATTCTGTAATTTGAAGTATGGAATTCCTCCTCCAACTACTTTTCCAATAATATAACCCAAAGCACCGAAATCAGCACCTTTCAAATCAGTGTTAACATTAACAACCAGGTTGGCTTTCCTGTTTTCATCCAAATGAAATCCATAAAGCGGAGTTTTACCGACAATTGCTGCTGCAAGTGCTGCGGGTCCCCCTTCACGATTTGTACGGGCTCCGATTACAGAGTTGACATAGGCAACTGCAGAGGATTCGGACCAGGAAACGTGGTCTTTAAATCTTGGAACATTACCGACAAGGTAAGGTGTGCATGTACATGTTTTAACTATACCCAGGTTCGCATATGCCTCTACAATCTGATTCTGCTTTACTGCAAAATCACGGGGGAATCCCAACGCTTCCCAGTTGTCCAGGTCGGTTCCAGGCGGGTTAAGTGAAGCGTTGATTGTAGATTTTCCACTTCCATCACTGGCCAAGTCCTGAAGGTATTCAAGACCCGCATCCCCGATTGTCTTATAAGAAACACCTGATACCTGAGCGGAAGTAATGTCCACCAGTTTGGAAGCACCATAGATATCTCCCAAAGCAACAAGGATATCCATACTTTTACGGATGGTTTCACCATACTCTCCGTCACACATTTCTTGTTCTTTTTTTGTTAAAAACATATTAATCATTATTTAACTGATATTCAACCATTTCATCCACTAAATGAAGGAAATTATCCTTCGCATCATAAGGTATCATCGCACCGGCTGCAATGTCATGTCCTCCACCGGTTCCGGTAAAGTTGTTTGATGAATCCTTAAGTGCCTGACCCAGATTAACACCACGTTCAACCATTTCACGGGTAGTCCGTCCTGAAATTTTAATGTCATTGTGAAGTCTGGACATTCCAATAACCGGTTTTAAAGAATCCAACAATTCCACAGACAAACCGATACTTGCAATTGTTCCCATTACTGATTTCAATACTTTATCTTCAGAATATAAGTATTGAATAGTATTTAACTGAGCAGCACCGTTCTTTTTAATCCATTCAAGACCTCTGACAATCTGGTCACGATACTGACGCTGAAGCCTGAGTGCAGCATCAATTGCCGGACCCCTTTCTCCAAGCGCAATACTCAAACCTAGACCCGATTTTTTGTTCTTGCCACATGCATCAAGAATATAGGAATACTCCTCCAAATCACGAAGCACAGGAGCCTCTTTAGCTACAGTATAGCAATCACCAAAGATTTCCGGATTAACATTGACTAAAGCGTCTTTGAGAAGGTCTTTTTCCTCATCTTCCAAATCGGTGAATTTAATACCGTAAGACAGATTCATTTTTTCGAGAAATTCCTGGGAACCTTCCATATCCCCGCTGATTCCCGGCAGAGGCGGTGAGAAAGTATAAGCGAGTGATTTGAAAATAGGTTCTGATGCCTTGGAAACAATCTTTAGGCCTTCATGAACTTCAACAACACCGTTTTCCCTGGCATCGTTTAAAATTAACTGATTGACACCCGTAAAGCCATACTGACCTTGCATATCACCAAATGCCCCGACAAGGGCAAAATAAGCCAAATGTTTTTTGTCCAAATCACGGACACATAAATAAGCCGAACCCGCACCGCACAAATCCTTGCTGCCGTCAATTTCAAATAAATGAGGGTTTAGATGGACAACATTACTCTCCGAAGCTGTATCGTTCACCTGATGGTGGTCAGCAACTATAACGTCATGCTTATAAGTATTGAATTCCTTTATAAAAGGACTTCCCATGTCTGAAAAGATAAATAAATCATATTTCTCATTTCTGAGTTGACCTACATCCTCCTCTTTAAGACGCGGAATGATTGTTGTGTGAAACTGAACATCCTCCTCGGCCAAAGCATTAGCTATAACTGCTGCGGCAGATATGCCATCAGCATCATTATGAGAAATTAATCTTATAACACTATCATTTTCAATATGCTCTTTAAGCATATTTGTAGCTTCACTAGCCCTATTTAACAAGGAGTGCTGCTTCTTTTGGATTATATCTCC